>CALXVA010000001.1 GCA_944391835.1 uncultured Clostridia bacterium
GTATTTCTTGTAGCAATTCCGCTGTTGTAGAATTTGTTTCCAAATAATTAGTTGCTATATCATAGTCTGGCATTGAACTTGGTGGATTCATATCAAAATCATTTGCAATTTCTCTGTTTCTTTTCGAAGAATAATATTTTACACTTCTATTATTATACTTTTTTTGTGCTTTTTCATATTGTGCAAGTTGACTTTCTATTTTAGCTTGATCATTTGAAATTGCATCCAAATTAAATGTTCCCGCAACAAAATATGGAGAATTAACTATCCCATTTGTTACAACAGTTATTTCTATTCTGTCATATCCTTCATATAATACATCAGCAGTATTATTATAATCTTCTTGAAGATTTGCAAGTGATAAAAGTTCACTACCATATAATGTTCTATTAAATTGTTCAAATTTTCTCATATAATCTAGTGCACTCATATCACCTTCAGAATCTTCTTTTTGTTGTTCTAATGAAGATATATTTCTATAACCTAACACTAACATTCCAATTACTAGTAATGCTATTAAAATAGAACCTGCCATTATTAAAGCTTTTGATGCATTCTCCATATTTTATCTCCTTTCTATATTAATAAGTTTGTGCCATACCACTCATAGATTCACTCATACTTGTCATTCCTATGAATACTAAAGGTATAATTAGATATCCAACAAAAATTACAACCATTGGTGCAAAACCAATTCCTCTACCTATCATACCTTTTCTAGAAATCAATCTTTCATTAGATTCTTTTCTACGTGCTTGATAGTAATCTCTTTCTGTATCTAGCTCATCAAAAGCATCTGCAATTGGTATTTTTTCAACAGCTGCTTGTAAACTTTCTACTATTTGTATAAATTGTTGGAAGGAAACGTCTTCTTTTAATTGTTCTAGTGCTTCCCAAGGTCCACTTTCATAGTTGTTAACACATTTACTTATTGGTTCCTTAAAAATATTTGCATATCTTTCTAGCCATTCTAGAATGATTTCGACGTTAACTCTTTCTATTCTCATAAGCATTAAAATGATTGTTTGGAATTGCATTACTTCATCTTCCATCTCTAATTGTCTCATTTTAGCTTGGAATTTCAACATCCAAATTGGTGCATTATATGCAATTACTGCAAATACCATTGCTAGTAATACTTCAAACCATTGCATATTTTCACTATTTACAATTTGCAATTTTTCTAATACTCTTTTAGCTGCTGTTTGAATTTCTTCTGGTGTACTACCTTCATAGTCATCATTTATTCTTCCTCTTTCCATTTCTCTTGCAATATCTTCTTGCGTTGTTGATGTATCTCCCTTAAAATGCAATATATAATCATTGTCAGATTCTGTTATTTCCATAGCATTTCTTGTAGATGCTTCTGACATAGCACCTATAACATCGTAGTCAGCAGTTGGATCCGTATAAATATTTTGGATGACCAGATTATGTAAATACATGATAACAAGAATTGAGGCTATAAATGTTACTATACACAGCAAGATTCTATTTATATATATCCACTCAATCTTATCCTTTGATGCTGCATCTTTCATTTCTTGTTGTAATTTTCTATACTCTTTTGTTCCATCTTTCGGAATAAATAAGTTTATAAATTTTTTTACTATGGTTATACTATATAATTTTGCTTGCCATGGGTTTTCTGTGTTTTTTGTACTCGTATTTACTGAACCATTATCTTTAAGTTTTCTTGTAAGTAAATAACATACAAATGTCATAAGCAAAATTAATATTTGCATTATCATACCGCCTCTTCCTTGATAGAAGGATGCAGTAAAGCTAAACTGTCCAACAGCCCAATTTTTTATAGGCTCCATAAATAATATTGGTACTATAGAAATAAGTGATAAACTTTGGAAAACATAGTCCAATTTATCTCTTTTCAATATTTCTAGTTGCATTTCCTGGGTTATATTGTTTAAGTTTTTTAAGTATAACGAAGCTCCATCTACTTTTCTATCACCAAATTCTTTTGTTAAATATGAAACTCCTGCAAATTCTTTTAAATATGCATTTGGTGCTATATCATAGTATTTTTCTAATTCTCCTTCTGGATCATTCGAAATAAGAACTTCATATATTTTTTCTGCTTGTCTTGACATTTCTGGTTGCTCATCATCTTGTGCAACTTGGTAGATAGCTTCTTCCACCATATTAAATTCATGATAAGCATGTCTAATTTCTGAGAAGAAATTAATTTGTTGTCTTAATAATTTGTTATCTATTTTATCAACCATACCACCAATAATAGTATCGGCCAAAAATACCTCAAATACTAAAAGGAAAGTCATTAATAATGTATTTTCATGTGTCATAAGTATTATTATTATTGTTAGTGGTATTATAATTAGTATTGCATTTGTTATAATCTTTGATGCTTGTCCTCTTGTTAAATATTCATCATCTATATTTATTATTTCTAGTCTTCGCCTAATTTTTAATAAATATCGTTTTACAAATGGTATTTTTAAATATATAACATATAACTTTTGATATAATATTTCCTTTGTAAATTTCTTTTCTTCTGTTCCAGCTCTTAATTTTTGTATCTCTCTTATTCCAGATGATTGTAATTTCTTCCTTATAATTAGGTAAGCGAATACTATAATACCAAAGAGAACTCCTACACCAATTAACAAATACATTAATATATCATTAGACATTAATTACGTAGCACCTCCTTGTTATTATTCTGCATTTTTAGGTTTTCTTCCTCTTTTTGCTCCGCCCGTTGTAATAGTAGCTGTCTCTAATGTATCTTCACTTGTTACGTCATCTATATTTTCATAACCTTTAAGTTTTATCCCCCAATTTCTCATTATGAATTTATCAAATTCTACTGCATCTGCGTCATCCATGTTATTTCTCATTTCACGAAGGTTATGCTCTGAAATTGGATTTGTTAATACATAAGTACCATCATGATATTCCAAAATATTTACATATTTATATAATTCTTTGTTTGTACTCTTTGAAAAGTATATTGTTGCATTATCCATAAATTTGTCTAATTTTCCTTCAATTGTTTTTTCTTTTCTATGGTCAAATGTATATTCATTTCTATCCTCTACTGGAATACATTCCGTTATTCTTTCTATATATCTTCTACCTCTAAAGTCTTTTACAAGGTGTATATCAAAGTTTAAAACTTGTACAACCTGCTCTTCTGCTGTTTTTTCATTTCTGAACACACCTGCTCTAAGCATTGAGTTACGTAATGCTGTAACTAAGTCTGGGAAAGTTTTAGCGTGGTGAGTAAATAATGTAAATTTAGATGCAACCTGTGCAGATTGAATCATCCAAGATGCAACCGGGTCTGTAGCAACCTCTCCGGATTATATTAACAGAACCGTCAGTCTTTTTCTGAACGTCCAAGCAGGCCTGTCCAGAAACTGTTTCTGTCTCACGCATTGACAATATGTTTCTTGTTGGATATATTTTTCTTAAGTGAAGCTCGAATGCTGTCTCTGTAATACGAAGGTTCATGGTTTCGTAAATATTTTCTATCATAGCCATAAGCATTGTTGTTTTTCCGACAACCTTGTTCACCAGTAAGAGATATAATTCTTGCTCCTTTTACTAAATATTTTAATAAATCGATGGTTTCTTCTTTTCCAGGGAAACGAACTATTTGTTCTAGCGTTGCACGCTTTACGTCGAATTTTCTCACGAAGAATGCCCATGTTTCAGACATACTTGGTCTAACAACAACGACACGAGAGCCATCTTTCATTTCATTGATTTTATAACCATTTGTATCAGATAACTGTCCTGGATTGTTATACTTGTATATATTCTGACAAACTCTTTTTAATTCTGCCTCTGTTCCAAATGACAAAAATGCTAAACGAATTGATTTACCAGCATACATAATCCAAATACTATCACAAGCACGTGGAACTTTATGTTCTGCAATTTGACTTAAATAGTCCCCATCTGTTTGTGCAACCTGACTTAAAAATGATTCTGGAAGTCCAGATACACCACCAGAGATACCATCAATGTTCATGTCTCTTATTTCGTCTATACTACTATATCCTTTGTATTTTTGATAGATTCTTTGTACTACGATGTTGATTTTATCATCTAATGTTAATACAAAATTTTCTTTTTCATATATATCGCTTACTTCTTGTTCTGTTATTACATAACAAGGTTTTGTCTCTCCATCTAAGTATTTTAATTGTGCTAAGTCATATTTTTTTATTATCTCTGACAAAGCCTCATATCCAAATTCTTGTTTATACATATATAGTATTATATCGAATTTATCTTGTGCTGTTAAAAGTGATGGTATATCAAAAGGAATTGCCTTTGAAACATTAGTCTCATTTACTCCATATTCTTTATATAATAAATCGTAAATTAACTCTTTTACATATTTCTTATCATTGACATCTCCATAAGTACAACCTTTTAAAGCTTTTTTCAATTCGTATTTTTTATTTTTCCTTCTTTTTAATTCTTCCTCAGAAAGACCTATATCATAAAGGTTTATTTTTGTTATTTCATCAAGTCTTTTCTTAACAAAAGCTATCATCATGTCCAAAGTATATGTTTTATCGTCAACTTCTAATACATCTTCTTTTTGCTCATTCTTTCTTTTTTTTATGAAATTAATTAGTAACGCAAATGCAATGACGACAACGACTGCTATTAATAATAAGTTTACCATATTTTTTCTCCTTTCTAAGGATTATATTTTCATCTGTAATTCTTGTAATTTATAAATTATCGCATCATCTGCTCTATTTGCTTCATTAACAAATATGCGATTTCTATCTCCTTCCTCAAGATTTTTTAATCTTAAGAAAAATTCAATAGCTTTTCCCTCTGAGCAAGCTTCAAAATACAATGTGTTATATGGTATTGCTAATATTTGCTTTTTCTCCTTCATATATCTGGTTACATTTTTTACATTGTATTTTGAATGTGCATCATATCTGCCCATTATTAGTAATATATTTTTTCCTTTATAAAAGTCATTATTTTCTCTAAGTTCCATGAAGTCATTTATTGTTTTTAGTCTTTGTGTTAGATTTACTACAATTACATCAGATATATTTATAATGTCATCTCTTTCTTTATCCTGCATTCTGCTACTTAAATCTACGAAAATTAAATCATAATATCGATCTGCTATTCTTAAAATTTCTGGGTACTCATTGCAAATTTTGGTGTATTCACTATAATCCTCTGTTCTTGGTGATAATAGAACATCAAGTCTTTCTCTTAAAACTGTTTTAGAATAGTTTCTTACTATATCATTACTTGTTTTATTACTTACTAATACTTTTATTAACCCCTCTATTCCAGAGTCAACGCCAATGCTTGCTTTATTATCTGTAACTACTGGTTTGTTAAGTCTTTCAAGTTCCCAATAACAATTCTCTAAGGTTTGATCTTTAAAGTTAGTTGATACTACTAATATTTTATAGCTATGCTCAATAGCCATCTGTGTTGCAACTGCTATAAGTGATAAAGTTTGTCCAGTTTCTTTTTGTTCATTACTTTTAAAGGTTATTATTGCCATTATTAAACTCCTCTTTCTAATTGTTTAAATATTCTTTTCATCTTAGCATATTCATTTTGGTCGAGTATTTGTTCTACTATATAAATTAGTGCTTCTTTATATTGTGCACTTAATTTTTTAAACTTTATTTTTGCTACTCTTTGATTTTCTGCTATAACACTTTGATCGCCTACTTCAAATGGAAAATATATTATTTCTTCACTCCACTGAATTTTATAACCCAGTGCCAAATAATTTAAATAATCATCGTCTTCTTTTGTTGCTGTTTTTGAAAAACACACTTTAGTCAAGTTTAGTATCTCTGTAATTCCACTTAATATTTCTAATCCTCTTTTTAATGTATATAAATCAAATCCTGTTACAAAATAGTTTCTTTCCGAATTATCAATTCCAAAATTCACAATACAATCATAAGAATCTATATCTATAAGCGCAATATCATAAGGCAGTTCTGCATGAATTGGCATTCCTAAATATTCTTTAATTTCGTTTAAATCGTTAAAGCCTACAGCAACATCTATATCTTCGAAATCAGTCACATAAGCTTTAGTAGGCTTTATAACTGGTACTATATATTTAGCCTTTTGATTAACAGTTGAATCTATTACTAAAACTTTTTTATCCGTTGCTACCAATATTTTTGCTATGTATAATATTAAGTCTATTTTGTCATAACATCCTATAAAGCTTATCTTTCTCATAATTCCTCCTAATTATTATCCTCCGATAGAATCTATATATGCTTCTCTTTCATCTTGTAAACTTGTTATCTCATCTTCTGTTTTTTCTACTACATTGTCTGCTGCATCTTCATGATTTACTGCACTTTCTACTCCTGGTCTTACTAAATCGCTATTTGAATTTAATGTTGTTAATAATGCATTTTTAGCTTCTTGTACAATATTTGGATCTCTTTCGATTAATGCTCTTACTTCATCATTTGGAACATAAGTAACTGTAGCTGCCTCTTGTATTCCAGCTTCTACATATTTGGTAGTATATAACATAGAACCATTCATTTGGTATGATTCAACGATTGCACAACTTATCATTAAAATTTCTTCTTCTGTTAAATCTAGCCAAATGCAATTAGTTGAATCAACACCTGCAAGCTGTGGTATTGTAACTTCTTTATGTGATGTAACTATTAAACTTCTACCATCTGGGGTTCTTAATCTTATATCTATATAATCACCTGTTTGTAACTGGCTATTTATTGTTATAACATTATATTCTACACTTCTTAAATCATCTCTTACTGTTTCATCCTCATATGTAACATCTGCTGTTAAAACAGTTCCTGGATTCAAATTAACTTTTGCTCTAAGGCCTACTGGAAAAAGTGCCCCCGTTGGATCTGCTACTGTATTTCCGTCTGCATCTGTTGTTTGAGAACTATATAGTCCTGATGTATCTGTTGCAATATTTAATTCTACACCTTGAACTTTATCAGATGTTATTTCTGTTCCAGATTGAACTGGACTAGTAATAACATAGCCATATACTATATGTGATGCTTTTTCTTCTATTTCGCTATTTAATCTAGATATTTGCAGTATTAAAAAAGCTATTATTAAACCTGTAATTAATAATGTTACTAAAATTCCTAATAAAAATGAATTGTTTGCCTTTCTTTGCATTGGATTTACTGCCATATTGAATTCCTCCTTGATTTTGACAAAATACTTTTACATATTTTATTTTACAACATTATTCAAAAAAAAACAATAATATTAGCTTTTTTGTAACAAAAAATTAATATTATTGTAATATTTTTGTAACATTCTATCTTCTTCTACAACAGCAACAGTTTTGCCTTCCTGATGTGGTATTTCTATTTCCTAAAAATAAAACAGGATTTGCTTGATTGGTAGTTACTGTGAATTGTGCTCTTGGTAAACTTGAACTGGTTGCCACGTTGTTTGTTGTACTATTATTATTACTATTATTTGTACAATTGCAAACACTAGTACAACAATTATTATTTTCTCCTTCTCTATAATTCGAGCACCTATTTATTCTTTCAATTATTTTACATATTATTTTAGTAATAACCGCCGTAATGTATGAGAGTATAGTATATAGAATAGCCAATATCAAGAAATCTGAACCAAATATTGCATATGTTAAAATTAAGTATATGGCAAAAAATGTTGCTGCCACCAAAGCAGGACATTTTAATATTTTTAATAAAACTATTGATAATATTATTGTAGCAATTGGTAGTGCTAAAAAAAGTAATAATAATGTATTCATAAGACCTCCATTTGAGCAGTTAAATGCTCTAATACGTTTTATATATCTTATGTAATTGCATTATTATTTGTTACTAGAACATAAATTTTGTTAATTTCTTATTACAAATTTAGCCGAGTAGGTATGTGTATTTTTTTATTTATATTTCCGTCCCCCAACTGCGTACAAACTGTATAAACAAAAACTAAAGTTTTGTTTAACAGTTTGTAAACTTGTCGGTCCCCACCTTAAGACTTCAATATAAATAAAAAAATACACATACCTACTCGGTTTAAATATAAAGAAACTAAAGAAATTAACAAAATTTATGTTCTAGTCATAATCTACATGTAATAGCATAAGACCGTGTGGTGGAAGTGTTTTTCCTGCTTTTTTTCTATCTTTGCTTTCTATTATGCTAGGAATTTCTTCTGGTTTTATTTTTCCGTAATCCCACATCTAGTAAGGTTCCGGCTATTATTCTTACCATATTATATAAGAATCCATTTCCCGTTAAGTCTATTGCTATATTATCTCCTTCTGTTACTATATTAGCAGAATATATAGTTCTTACACTAGTTTTGCTACTTGTTCCACTAGATTTAAATGCCTTAAAATCATGTTCTCCTTCAAAATATTTTATTGCTTTTTTCATAGCTTCTACATCTAATTTTATTGGAAAATGATACACTAAGTTTCTATAAATTGCTGTTCCATATTTAGAATTATCTATAACATATCTATATGTCTTTTTTTTGCAATTAAATCTACTATGAAAGTTTTCGTCTACTTCTTCTGCGGATTTTATTCTTATAGAATTTTTTACTTGCGAATTTATTGCTATTGGTATTTTTCCTATATCTATATTAGAATTAGTTTTAAAATTAGCTACTTGTCCGAAGCGCGTGCACTCCCGCATCAGTTCTTCCAGAAGCAATAAGCTCAACTTTTTCATGAGTTATTGCTTCTATAGCTCTTTCTATTTCTCCTTGAATGTTTAATTTGTTTGGCTGTTTTTGCCAACCATTAAAATCTTTTCCATCATATTCTATAACAAGTTTAATATTTCTCATTATTTCATCTATTCCTTGCATTTATTTTTATTTGCTTTCTTTCTTTTCGCTATCTAATTTTTCTTCTTTCTTTTTATCCTTTTTTAACTTTTGCCTATGCTTATTCTCACTTTCTTCATTTCCAAATTTCTTTGTAACTAAATTTTTTATTAGAATATTTTTTAAAGCTTCTTCTTTTAAATCTACTATTAAATTACCATCCTTTGCAATAGAGATTTTACTTGTTTCCTCTGATACAACAATAGCTATTGCATCAGTTTCTCTTGAAATTCCAATTGCAGCTCTATGTCTTGTTCCTAAGCCTTTTGATATGTTTTTGTCATCAGATAGTGGTAAAATACATGCTGCTGCAGCTATTTTATTTTTGCTTATCACTACTGCTCCGTCGTGTAATGGTGTGTTAGGTACAAATAAATTAACTAATAGCTGAGGTGATACTTCAGCATCTATTTTTACACCAGTATCCATTATGTCGTCTAGTTGTATATCCCTTTCTATTACAATTAGCCCACCTACCTTATTGTTTGATAATTCTTTTGCAGCAATTACAACTTTATATATATCTTCCTTTGTTTTTGTTTCTAAACTTTTTTCTAAGCCTATTCCTAAAAATTTAGTAAACTTATTTGTTCCTAATTGTTCTAGTACTCTTCTTAATTCTGGTTGAAATATTACAATCAATGCAATTACACCATAAGTAGTAAAAATTGTTAAAAACCAATTTAATATTCTAAGTTCAAATATTCCACTTAGTATTGTGATTAAAACTATTAATACAATACCTTTTAGTAATTGCCAAACTCTTGAACTTCTTGCTGACTTTATGAATTTATATGCTATATATCCTACAATTAGTATATCTAATATAAAAATTATTAGTTTAAATGGATTGTTTGAAATATCTGTTACATATTCTGCTATGCTTTCTCCAAGTCTATTTATATTGGCCGAAAATACATTCATATAATTTCCTCTTTTTTCTACATATTTATTAAATAATATACTAGTGTTCCTGCTACTGCAAGTATCATTAACAATGCTAGGATTGCAGCCATTACTTTGGTTGCAATCTTACCTATATCTCTTTTACTTTTTTGATTTTTTTCTTTTTTATTTGTTTTATCCATTTTACCTGCCTCAACAATAATTTATTTAGGTTTTTATTTTAATTGGTTACCTATAAACCATTAATAGTTATAAAGTCCTGAGAATATTGTCGATATATCAAAAGGTACTATTGTTTCTGGTGCACCATAATCAATTCCATATGTTTCTACTCTTATGCTCGTTATAACAGGCTCTTCTTTTGGTGTATCAGATGCTATTGTTTCACCATCTTCATCCTCTGGTGCTTCAAAATCCTCATCTACTTCGGTATCTCTATAGTACACCTCCACATTTGCTACTTTTTCTACTACATCCATACCCTCTATTACTTTTCCAAATGGTGCATATAGTCCATCTAAATCTGTATTATCTGCTGACATTATAAAGAATTGGCACCCTGCTGAATTATATCCTTCTGCTGCATATCCATATGTGCTATAGTCACTTCTTGCCATAGATATAACTCCTTCTTCATGTTTTATATTATTGTCATTATCTCCATTAGCTATAAATTCTCCTACAATGTTATATTCAGTATTTAGAAAATCGTCAAACTCTGAATTTACACTTGCATTTTCTTCGTTTTCGTGCTCTTTTTCAAATTCCTTTTTATATTTTTGGAAATCAGAATAAGAATTTATAGTTGTATTATCGTTTGTAGTATATTCTCCATCATAAAACTCATTCAAAATTTTCTCAAATAATTCCTTATTATTTAAAACTTCGTCTAAATCATATATATCGCTAAGTTTAGGAGATGCTGTAGTATCTCCATCTTTTGCCCCTCCCTGTATAACAAAGTCTGGCATTGTTCTATGGAAAGTAGATCCATCATAAAATTCTCTGTTTGCTAATCTAATAAAATTAGCTACTGTATTTGGTGCTTTATCAGGATATAATTCTACTTTAATTGTTCCATAATCTTCTATTTCTATAGTAGCTACTGGATTTGGTATATTCATTGTATATTTTTTATATACTCCGTAACTAGCAAATGCTATACCTACTATAACTAAAATAATTCCTAATATTAATAAAATTCTAACTAATGTTTTATTCATCTTTCTATTCCTCTCTTTACATTATTAAATTATCAAATACAAATTGTTCTTGCATTCTTTTTAAGGATTGCTTAATAGTCCTTGCTCTAATTTCTCCTATTCCATCTACTTCATCAAGTTTTGGAATATCTGCAACCAATATGTGTTGGAATGATTTAAAAGTTTTTACTAAGTTTTCCACTATAGTGCTTGGCATTCTTGGTATTTTATTTAATATTCTATAACCTCTGGTGTATACACCAACTTCATCATAATTGTCAAAATCCTCATAACCTAATAAATTAGCTATTTTATCTGGTTTTATAAGATTCTCATACACAATGTTTTTAAGTTCTAATAGAATTTTTTCTGCATTTCTTTTCTTACCAGGTGCAATATAGTCTTTAATAATCAAAAGTTCCTCTTTTTCTAAGTCTCCAACAGTTTCATCTAGTTGCATTTCTAATAATCTGCCCTCTTCGCCTAATTCATCTATCGCTCGTTCAACCTCAGTTGCAATTTTCATTACTAATTCAGCCCTTTGTATTACTGTAATTACATTTTCTAATGTTACAATATCATTAAATTCATATTCATTAAGTATATTTATTTTATTATCAAATACTTTCTTATATTTTTCTACAATTTGTAAAGCTTGATTAGCTTTTGAAATAACATCTGCAGAATTTCTTAGCACATATCTTTCATTTCCTCTAAATAAAGTTATTATACCTCTTCTTTGCGATATACTTATTACTAGAGACCCCGTTTGTTTTGCTGTACGCTCTGCAGTTCTATGTCTCGTACCAGTTTCTGTTGTATAAATTTCAGGCGATGGTATTAATTGAGTATTCGCATACAAAATTTTCTTAAAATCAGAACTTAATATAATAGCCCCATCCATTTTAGCGAGCTCATACAACTTAGCTGGGCTAAAATCTACGTCCAATTTAAAACCACCATCTACCAGCTTTAGAACTTCCTCATTATCTGCTATTGCTATCAAAGCCCCTGTTTTGGCATTTAGAATATTCTCTAGTCCATTTCTAATTGGAGTACCAGGTGCTATTAGCTTTAAAACCTCTTCAATTCCTTCTGCCACTGTAAATTTCACTCCTTTTGTCACCTTAGTGCCTGTCACAAAAGTGCCATTTGGCACTTTCAGGGACAGGTTTACCTTAACTGCAATCCCTTTATTGCCTCATTTATAT
Organism: uncultured Clostridia bacterium; assembly: GCA_944391835.1. GTDB lineage: Bacteria > Bacillota > Clostridia > TANB77 > CAG-508 > CALXVA01. The sequence goes on from CALXVA010000001.1 coordinate 12,206, forward strand.
TTCTGACACCTATTATATCTAATTTATAATTTTCTTTCAAGAGTTTTTTGTTACTTTCTGGTATAATACATTTTTTAAATCCTAATTTTTCTGATTCCTTTATTCTTTTTTCTATCATATTTACTGCACGAACTTCTCCTGTTAGACCAACTTCACCTATTGCTACAACATCTTGTGGTATGCTAATATTCCTAAAGCTAGATGTACATGCTAATATAATGCCCAAGTCTACAGCAGGCTCTGCTAATTTTATTCCACTTACAACATTTAAATATACATCTTGTCCTCCTAAGTTTATGCCTGCCCTTTTTTCTACAACAGCAATTAGAACAGCTAATCTGTTAAAATCTATTCCATTTGCAGTTCTTTTTGGTATTCCAAATACACTTGGTGTAGTTAATGCCTGTAGTTCAACCAAAAGTGGTCTTGTTCCCTCCATACTAGCTACAATTACCGAGCCAGCAGGATTGTCGTTTCGCTCTGAAATAAGAATTGATGATGGATTTGTAATTTCTACCATACCTTCATTTTTCATTTCAAACATTCCTACTTCATTTGTTGAGCCAAATCTATTTTTTACACTTCTTAATATTCTGTATGAAAAATATCTTTCTCCCTCTAAGTATAGAACTGTATCTACCATGTGCTCCAATACTCTAGGTCCTGCTATATTTCCATCCTTTGTAACATGACCGATTATTATTGTAGTAATTCCATTATCCTTGCACATTCTCATAATTCTTGAAGTAATTTCTCTAACCTGGCTAACAGTACCTGCAGCTGAAGTAATCTCTTCTGAATACATTGTTTGAATAGAATCTATAATAACAAGTTTCGGATTTACAGACATTATTGTTTCTTGAATATTATCAATATTTGTTTCACCTAAAAATAATAAATCATCATTATTAATGTTCAGTCTATCAGCTCTAATCTTTACCTGTTCTGCCGATTCCTCTCCAGAAACGTATAAAACTTTTCCATCGCCTTTGACCTTATCGCAAAGTTGTAAAATTAAAGTAGACTTACCAATTCCAGGCTCTCCTCCTACTAGCACAAGTGAACCTTTAACCAAGCCTCCTCCCAAGACTCTATCTAACTCACCTATACCAGTGCTTGTCCTTGCCATTTCTATTCCTTCTACCTCTTTTAACTTACGAGGCATACTTCTCTCTTTGTTTGCACTACTCTTTCCCCCAGATGTACTTGAGGTATTTGCAACCTTTTCCTCATAAAAACTATTCCACTCATTACATGCTGGACACTTTCCTAGCCATTTTGCAGATTCATATCCACAATTACTACACACAAAAATCGTTTTTGCTTTTGCCATCATTTCCTCCTTTGGCACTTAAGTGCCTGTCACCGAAGTGCCATTTGGCACTTTTGGGGACAGGTTCACTTTATTTTTTATTGTTTTCTATTATCCTCATAATTGTTCTTTTACTAATTCCTAATAGCCTAACTATCTGCTCTGTCTGAATTCCTTCAATTTGAGTTATTTTATAAATATATTTATTTCTAGTCTCTTTACTATATAATAAAATCTCTAGCAGATTCTCCACTCCGATAACTGTTTTTATATATTGTATTGCATCTTCGTCACTCAATTCTCCCTCAGTTTCTAATTCTATTTTCAAGTATTCTTTATTATCAATCTCAGCATTATATTTTATAAACTGTTTTAATGCTTCTTCCTTAACGTCTCCAAATAGGCTAAGTATAAAATCCGTATCTGTTATGCCAAAATCTTTTTGTCCGATGTATTCTTGGTAACTACTCCATTCATATACATCTATGCTACTCATTTTTGCCTTACATGGATTATTATGTATATATCTTATTAAATTAAATAAGTATTTATCATCATTTACACTAATACTTCTATATCTATCTTGAAATAAATGTCCGACTCTATTATATTCCTTATTAAAATACTTAGCATATGAAGAACATAATTTATGCATTATTTTAGACATTCTATCATTTTCATCATATATTACAAAGTGTACGTGATTAGTCATTAAAACAAAAAGATACACCCTAAAACTGTATTCTTCTTTTGTTTTCTTCAATAGATTTATAAATTTTTTTCTATCATTTTCGCATGTAAATATATCTTGCTTATTATTTCCTCTAATAATTATATGATATGTTTTAGTAATAGTTTTTAAATTTTCTCGTGCTATACGGGGCATTATTTTTTCTCCTTTCATTGTTTTTTATTAGTTTATTTTAGAATATTAAAATCACATTTAACCCCTATATCATATTTTTATTTGAACATAAGCCACATTAAAAATATAGCACATTTTTTATAAATATGCTATATTTTTCACTAAATATTTACAATTTATTATGTTATCTATACTGTCTAATTGCTCAACCTGTCCCTAAAGGTGCCAAATGGCACTTTGGTGACAGGCACTAAAGTGCCAAAATGAACATTGCGTGTGACCATGCAAGACCTATTACCCAATTTGGTTGCATTGTGTGGTTGTCTATTTGTTCTCCTAAAAATCCATGCTTATTACTGCTATTTATTATAAAATCTATACATTCTTGTGCTTTTTTCTTTTCACCTATTTCTTTGTAGTACATTGCCATCCATAATGTTGAAATTGCCCAAGGGCTATTTCCTCCTCTATAGTGGTCTCCTTCAAATCTTAGATAGCCTCCTGTGTATGTTCTAAGTCTCATGTTTATTTTTTCTATTGTGTTGGTTATTTTCTTTTCGTTTGGTTTGTACATTTTAAATGGTACTACTGTTCCTAATACGCTTATGTCTGTTACTTCGTCGTTTGTGTTTCTTTTTAATGTTTTTGTGTTTTCGTTATACATATTCGCTTTTATGTATTTGTCCATTTCTTTTTTATAAAAGTCTATCTTTTTACTTAATTTATTTATGCTTTCTAGTTTTAATCTATTTTTTTCTTCGTATTCTGGTTTTAGAATTTCATACATTTCTAGAATTGCATTAAATGCTGAGTAGATGCTTGCAAGTGAATATAAATGTACTCCTTCATGCATCTCCCACAAATCATAGCTTACTGGTAGCTTGTTTCTTTCTTCTGTGTGATATGTTTTTTCTATTTCATTTTTTACTATATCGCTATCATCATGTAATCCTAAAATGTTGTCCATATATATGCACAAGAATTTTACTGCGCTCTCACACATTTTTAGCATATCTTTTAAGAATTTTTTGTCCTTTGTAACTTTATAATGTTCATATGCACCATATACTACTCCTGCTGTTTCGTCTATTTGATATCCCCAGCAAGGTGCTAAACGTCCGTCTGTGTAGAATCTTTGTTCCCACATTCCATTTCTGCTTTGTGTGTTTTTGCAAAATACTTTGTAGAATCTTTCTGTTTCTTTATTCATTTTTAACTTATCGAATGCTCTTGTTATAAATACTGCATCACGTGGCCAACAATATCCATATCTACCACATTGGGTTAGATTTTCATCTACTTCTACTGCTGCTGCAACTCCTCCTGTTTCTTTGTTTGTTAGCAGTGGAAATAGCAATATGCTCCTTTTATATACCTTATTAAATTTTTTATTATACTCACTATTTTCTTCTTTTAGTTCTATATTGATATGTTCTTTTACATATTTTTTCCAATATTTTTGTACTGAACTTTGTTCTGCTTCTACGTCTTGCTTTCTAATATTTTCTATGTTCTTCCACATTTCCTCTGCATTAACTTTATCGTTTTCTAGAATGTATAAATATATAACAAGTTCTTTAGTTTCACCTGGTTTGATAACTCCAAGTTCATAATTTATGCTAGAGTCTGAACTCATACCTATATAGTCTTTATCATGTATTACACCACTTTCTATGTTATTGTCTGTATCGTTTAACTGATGTGCATTTATATTCTTTTTAGAAAACATACACAATGTGTTATTATGACTATATTGCATTAACACATTGTTTTCTATTTTCGAGCCTACCATATTGTTTGGATTTGATAATAGTTTTGAGTGTACTAAAAAGTTTACATTCAAATCTATTGAGTTGTTATTTTTGAATATATATCTTTTTATCAAAACACTATTTTTCATAGATACAAAATCTATTTGCTTAATTTGCAAATTAAAATATGTGTTTTCTATTTCGGTGTTTAATATATTTGTATCTTCTGTATAATACTGATTGTATCTATTGTTTTGGTCTTGATGTAAATAAATTATGCAAGAGTCATTTATTTTGACTCCTGTATGAAAAAAATCTAAAAATTGTTTAAAGTCTGGTGTATTGTACATTAACCTTAGCATTTCACCATGATATGTGAAGCTTGCAGTTATATCTTTTCCTCCAATTATTGCATCATTAAAATACTTGTTTTTCATCTGTTTATCTCTCCTCATTTTATTTTTGCTATAACATTTTCTTGTCAATCATTAAAATTCTGATTTTTTCTAAAAGGCTTTTTAAGCATTTTCTACTATTTTTACTATTTGCGCTTCTAATTCTTTTAGTCTTTCCTTTATTCTAATTATATCTGCATCTGCATTATCTTTTTCTAGATATTCTTCTTTAACAATAGTAGACATATCTTCCAATTCTTCTTTCAAAGTGTTCATTCTTTCTAGCACTTCTAATCTTAGGTATCTTTCTCTTGCTTTATTTTCTGTCTTGCCTATCATTGCAATCTCTTCGCCTATTCCATAAGTTTCTCCATAGTCTGGAATTGTTATTGGAATATTTGTATTTTCCTCTAACTTTTGTTTTAATACTATTTGTCCTTCTGGTTCTCCATGGACTAAAAAGATGTGCTTTGGTGGAGTGGTAAATGAATATACAAAATTCATAAGCCATTCTTGGTCAGCATGTCCAGAATATCCTTCTATATATTCAATTCTAGCATTTACAGCTATTTCTTCTCCAAATATTTTTACCTTTTTTTCTCCATCTACTAATTTTCTACCAAGTGTTCCTGGTGCTTGATATCCTACAAATAGAATTGTACTATTTGGCTCCCATAAATGATGTTTTAAATGATGTTTTATTCTTCCAACCTCGCACATGCCACTTGCTGATATTATTATTGAAGATTCTTCGCTTGCATTAAGTGCTTTTGATTCGTCTGCAGTTCTAGTAAATTTTAGTCCATTAAATTCTAGTGGATTATCTCCATCATTTATTATAGCTTGAGTTTCTTCGTTAAATAAATTCATATTTTCTTTAAACACTTCTGTTGCAGAGATTGCAAGTGGGCTATCCACATACACTGGGACACTCATCAGTTTTTGGTATTTTTTAGAAAATTCCTCGTCATCTTTTTTGTCTTTGATTCTATTTAGTTCATACAAAATTTCTTGAGTTCTACCCACTGCAAATGATGGTATAACTACTGTTCCACCTTTTTCTAAAGTCTCGTATACTACATTCAAAAAGATTTCTGCTTTGTCATCATTTCTCATATGAAGTCTATTTCCATAAGTAGATTCCATTATCAAATAATCTGCATCACTTATCATTGTTGGTGGTGATAAAAGAGGAATATCATTATTTCCTAAGTCCCCTGTAAATACAATTTTTTTAGTTTCTCCATTTTCTGTAATCCACACTTCTATAATGCTTGACCCTAGCATGTGTCCTGCATCATTAAATCTTGCTTTTATATTTTCGTCTATATCTACTATCTCGTTATATTGCACTGGTCTGAATATTTCTAAAGATTTTGCTGCATCTTCTGCCGTATATATTGGTGGAATTGTTTTTTCTCCTTTTCTTTCTCTTTTTTTATTCTTCCACTCTGCTTCCATTTCTTGAATATGTCCACTATCAGGAAGCATTATTGAGCATAAGTCACATGTTGCTTTTGTTGCAATAACCTCATTTCTATATCCCTCATTATATAGCTTAGGTATTCTTCCAGAGTGATCTATATGTGCATGTGTAAGTAACATAAAATCTATTTCATCCACATTAAATAAAAATGGTGCTTCATTTTCAAATTCGTCTGCAGCAGACCCTTGGTACATTCCACAATCTACTAAGAATTTTTTTCCTGCTCCCTCTACTAAAAAGTTAGAACCTGTTACCGTTTTTGTAGCTCCTAAAAAAGTTACTTTCATTCAATTTCTCCTTTCAAACACAAATTTGCTTTTCTTATGTTACTAGAAAAAGTCCATTTTTTTGATACTTTAGTATTTAAATAAACAACTTTATCTTCTTTTTTATTTTTACATTATCTATATCTATTTTTTTTGTAATTTCTATAATAGTGTCATCATAATATTCAACAGTTAAAACCTTATTTTGATACGAACATTGTATGTTTAAGTTTTGCAAACTAATCATCTTAGTATCAAATATTTCTCTTAAAATTGTATATGTTAAAACCTTATCCTCTGAAAAATTATCCCAGATTTTAAGTTCTTGTGCTTTTTTTATTATAAGCTTAATAATTTCTTCAAATTTTGGATTTAAAGCCTCCATGTCTTTCATATATAGATTTTCATTTATTGGTATATATCTATAACATCTTATTTTATATATCCAACTAATTAACTTTTCTTTATGCTCTTCATTTATTTTTAGTATTATACTTTTTGCTTGTTCTAAAAATTCAGTAGCTAGTTCTATCAAAGCTGTATCTTTATTAGTATCTATAATATCATTTAAGAACTTTACTTCTTCTTCTAATTTGCTTTTTTGCTCTACAAATTCTTTTGGTAAAATTATTTTATTGCATTCTTCTATTTTTTGTATTAAGTCAGCTCTTTCTTTGTCTAATATTCCTGCCAAATAGCTCACACTAAATATTTTCTGCTTATTAGGTAGTTTTTCGTTTCTAGCATAGTATTCCTTTCTTAGTAGTTCGTTATTATTTAGTAATTTATCTATTCTTTCTATTTCTTTTGAGTAGTCCTTTTTTTCTTGAGAAATTTGATTTATAAACTCTCTTTTGTTATCAAATAATTTTAGTCTCTCTTGTTTTTGTTTTCTCAAGTTTTCAAAGTTTTCATTATATTCCAAATCATTTGCTTCACTTAAATATTTTTTTATAGCCATCTTAGAAATTATATTAAACAATTTTTTTTGATTTTTATTGTTTATACCTTTTCTACCATTAACCAATAACATAGTTTGATAAATGTAATTATATTCTATGTCTTTTATTTTACTTCTATCTATATCCCATGACCAACCATTAAAATCTCGTATTACCTGAGCCTCCGAATCTACTTTTCCAATTTTTAATAATAAAAATATTGGGGTCTCCATATATTCATAAGGCATTTCAAGCCAAGTCTGCGTTGCATCCAAAGTTAATATTGCAGTTAATATTACAAGTTCGTTTTGAAAGCACACTATTTCTCCATTTTTTCTGTCTACTTTATATAATAGATTGTTTTTTTCTAAATTTTCTGCCTCTGGAGTTCCAGATTTTACTAAAAATATTTTTAAACATTTTTCTTTTATTATGTTAAATAAATTTTCTATATATTCTCTTTTAGATGGAACTTCTACATCTACTACTTCATAATCTTTATATGCATTTTCAATTTTATATAACATACTTAGCAACAAATTTTTCACATCATATGAAAATAATTTGTTTTCTAAAATCTTCTCTAATTCGTTATTATAATCTTTTATGTCAATGTTTAATTTCGATAGAATTTTACTTTTCTCCATAAAATTATAATTCCTTCCTACTGTTATTCATTACTGCTCATCTTAAGTTCTTCCCATCTTTCCTTAGTCATAAGCACTTCACGAGGCTTACTTCCTTGGAAACCTGATATTATTCCTCTCTCTTCCATTTGATCTATAATTCTTCCCGCTCTAGCATAGCCAACCTTAAAACGTCTTTGAATAAATGATGTAGATGCTTGTCCTGTTTCAACAACAACATCTATGGCATCCATAAGCAATGGATCAGTATTATCATCCTCATCTTGGCTATCTATTTCTTTATCTGTACTATTTGAGTTTTCAATTTGTTGTAAAATATCATCATTGTATGTAGCTTCGCCATTATTTTTAATAAAGTCAACTATTTTTTCTACTTCTTTATCAGAAATAAATGCCCCTTGTATTCTAGTTGGTTTTGGAGCTCCTGCTGGATAGAATAACATATCTCCTTTACCTAGTAATTTTTCTGCACCTGCCATATCTAAAATTGTTCTAGAGTCTACTTGAGAAGATACAGAAAATGCAATTCTTGATGGTATGTTTGCTTTAATTATACCAGTAATTACATCTACAGATGGTCTTTGAGTAGCTATTACCAAGTGCATACCTGCAGCTCTTGCCATTTGTGCTAGTCTACAAATAGAATCTTCTACGTCTTTTGGTGAAACCATCATTAAGTCTGATAACTCATCAATAATTATTACAATTTGTGGTAATTTTTGTCCTTCGCCTTCTTCTTCTAAAGCTGCATTATACCCCTTAATGTCTCTTACATTCTTACTTGCAAATAAACTATATCTATTTACCATTTCTTGTACTGCCCACGCAAGCGCTCCTGCTGCCTTTTTAGGATCTGTAACTACAGGAATAAGCAAATGTGGAATTCCGTTATACACAGAAAGTTCAACCACTTTTGGGTCTACCATTACAAGTTTTACTTCACTTGGTTTTGCTTTATAAATTATACTAGCTATCAATGTATTTATACATACAGATTTACCTGAACCTGTAGCTCCTGCAATAAGTACGTGAGGCATTTTTGCGATATCTGCAACAACTTCTTCTCCTGCTACATCTTTTCCTAATGCAAATGCTAATTTCGATTTGTGATTTTTAAAACTATCGCTATCTATTATATCTCTTAATGGCACAATTTCATTTTCTTTGTTTGGCACTTCAATTCCTACTGCTTGTTTACCAGGTATTGGTGCTTCAATTCTAATAGTTTCTGCTGCTAAGCTAAGTGCTATATCATCTGCTAGGTTTGCTATTTTGCTTACTCTAACACCTTCTGCAGGTTTTAATTCGTACCTTGTAATAGCAGGTCCGACTGATACATTTTCAACTTTAGCCGATACTCCAAAGCTATATAATGTTTTTTGTAATCTTGTAGCTGTATCTGCAACAGCTTTTTTGCCACCTTTTATAGCTTTTTTATCACCTTCTGCTAATAACTGTATTGGTGGAAATTCATAGTGCTCATCTTCTACAGTTAATGTATGTTCTAGTTGTAATACTTGTTTTACTTTTTCTTCTTTCGTTTCCTGCTCTTCTTTAAACAGATTTGCTTCTATTTCATCTGGATTTGATTTTTCTTTTTCCTCTTTTTTGTCTTTTACTCTACCATTTATATTAAATGGTATTAGGTCATCATTAGTATGATCATACTTTTTAAGTTTTTTATCTTTTCTTTTTCCGTCATTATCAGAATCATCATTTAAATTTATAGTTAATTGCTCTGCTAATTGTTCTGCTTCTCTTTTTTGCTCTTCTTTTTCTCTTAATCTACGCTCTTTTTTAGTTTCTTTTCTTTCTTCTACATCTTCTTGAATTCTAGCAAGCTTAGCTTCTTCTCTCTCTGCTCTTCTTTCTTCTTTTTCTTCTCTTTTTGTATCAATAAAATCTGCAATCATCTCAGCAGGCTTTATTCCAAATATAAATACTAGTAATATTGCTCCAATTCCTATACACAAGATTACAGTTCCAATTTCTCCAAGTAACCCTATAAGTCCAAAAGCCATTGCAGTTCCTATTGCTCCACCACCACTATTAGTTTCTCCTAATTCATATCCTCTTTCTACAACTGATGAAAAATCTCCAGTTTCATCTAAGTTACCGTTTGAAAATTGAAATACACTAAGTACAGTAGCTATACAAAGTAAAAAAATTCCATACTGTATTAGTTTTGATATTAAATATTCTTTTTCCTCTGAAGTCATATATATAGCTATTAAAAATGTTCCTATTGGAATTATATATTTTATAGCTCCCATTATTCCACCTAAAATAGGGCTTAAATGTTCTCCTATATAACCTGATTTTGTATATATAAGTATTGCTAGTAAAATACTTATTAAAATCATAACTACTACTGCTACATTTATATCTAATCCCTTTTTTTTGCTTCTTTTTCCTCGTTTTGCCAAAGTATTTTCCTCCTTCGAAAATATCTTTTTTTGGTATATCCCTTGGTATTATATCACAAGGTTATATAAAAGCAAACAGAATTTTAAAATTGTAATAAAAATGTAACATTTTGTTACTTTTCACAGTTGTTTTAGTTATATAGTTCCTAGGCAGTATGTATATTTATCAAATTTTTTTGTTCCTTGGTGTCGCAACCATTTTATAATAAAAAGAAAATAAATTTTTCTTTTTATTATAAAATGGTTGCTCCAAATCGCACTCGCTTCAGAGAAGCTCGTTTGGTCGCTTACGCGTCACTACAAAAATTCTCTAAATATACATACTACCTAGGATAAAAGTAAAAACGTGGACAAAAAGGAGTGTCCCCTTTGTCCACGTCTGCTATCTACTTTAACTCTTTTCTATTATTTTGTATTATTTTTAGGGCATCTTCTAGTGCCACTTCAATTCCTGCTAAAATGCCATCTGCATATTCCTCGGTTCCACTTTTTATTTCTCTTGACATCTCATTTGCTGTCTCTATTATTTCTACTTTCTTCTCATAAGCTTTTTTAGTAATCTCATGTTCATCTATCATAGATATAATTCTATTTTCTGCTTCTTTAATTATTTCATCAGCTTCACTCTGAGCTTCAACTAATATTCTTTGTCTTTCTTCTTTTATCCATTTTGCTTGTTTTAGTTCATCAGGTAATTTTAACCTTACTTCTTTTATTATATCTAAAATATCATCTTTATTTACTATGCATTTACTTGAGAATGGTACTTTTCTACTTTTATCCAGCATATCTTCTAATGTTTCCAATAAAGTAAATATTTCCATAATTTTACTCCTTTCGACTTAAGAATATTAGATAAACTCTGCCATATTTTCTTAAATCATATACTTCTACTTGTAACTCTTCTAATCCTTTTAACTCTCTTTCTTTTTCATCTGTTTCTATTATTATAATTCCATTTTTTCTTAATAAATCCAAAGAAATAATTTGGTCTACTGCTTTTAAAGCCAAATCATCCTTATATGGTGGGTCTATAAACACAACATCTATTTTAACATTTTCTTTTTGAAGTTCTTTTAAACACTTTTTATAGTCTTCTTCATATACTTTAGATTTATCTAAAAATTTAGTTTTTTCAAGATTTTTATATATCATTTGAGTTGCTTCGTGAGATTTTTCACAAAAAAATACTTTTTTTGCACCTCTACTTAAAAATTCTATTCCTATTGCTCCACTACCAGCAAATAAGTCCAGAGCTATACAACTTTCAATTTTTTCCCTAATTATATTAAATAAAGATTCTTTAACTCTATCTAAAGTTGGTCTTGTTGCAAGACTATCGATTGAATATAACTTTGTTCCTCTTGCTATACCACTAATGACTCTCATAACTACCTCTACTGATATATCATATATATATTTTATATTTTATTTTTTATATGTCAATATTTTTTACACAAATGTAATATTTATTTAACAGTTTTGTAATACTGTTATATTTCTGTAATATTACGCATAATACTTCGTATGTATTATATAATAAACTTTCAAGATTGTAAAGTTATTTATATACTATAAAAAGCTAGGTATATACCTAGCTTTTGTAAATCTATTAATCATCTTTATTTACATCTTTTATTAACTCTAATTGAGATATTAATAGTGATTCCATTTTTGCTTTATATACATCAAATTGTTTCTTTAGGTCATCTAATTCTCTTGTTCTAATTGATATTTGTTGTTCTAGTTCCATTAATTGATTCTTTGCTGTTCCTTGTGCATCTCTTACTATTTGCTCTGCCTCTTGTTTTGCTACTTTTTTTATTTCATCAGCAGTACTCTGAGCCATTACTAAAGTATTTTGCAATGTTGATTCGATATTTTTATATTTTACAAGACTAGCTTCTAATTCTGATATTTTACCCTTATTTTCGTTTGATTCTTTATATAGCTTTTCATAGTCTACTGTTAATTCATCTAAAAAGTTATCTACCTCTTCTACACTATATCCGTTCATCATTTGTTTTGCAAATTTTTTATTCTCAATATCCAATGGTGTGTACATATTGTCCCCCCTAAGCTCTTTATATAACTATATTAATTATTTGAATTATTTCTTAGCCATGAAACAGATAATTTATTTTTTATCTCTTCTCTTGCCATTTCATTTGTTATATCATAATTATATGGTGCTACTAAGAATATAGAATTTGATACCTTTTGTAAATTTCCATCTAATGCATGAACCGCACCACTAACAACGTCAACTATTCTTCTAGCCACATCTTTATTTACATACTCTAGATTTACAATAATTGACTTTTTTTCCTTTAATAAATTACATATACTTTCTGATTGCTCAAAAGTAGTTGGTTGACAAATAACCATTTTTACTTGTTGTGTTTGTGGCAAATTAACTACCTTATTGTTTCTTCTGCCCCAAATTTTTCTATCTTCTTCCTCTTCTTCTTGGTTTTCTATATCTTCATTTTTATCATAATCTAATTCTTCTGTTTCTTCTTCTTCTTTCTCTGGTAATCCTAACATTCCCCATACTTTTTCCATAATAGCTCCTGACATTCAAATAACCTCCTTAAAATTCGTCCTTGGTTTCTACTTGTTATAGTATCTATCATTTTTTTAATATTGTCAATAGTTTTTTTATTTTTGTAACATTTTTTTAATATATTTGTAATATATTTGTAATATTGTTTTGTAACTTATTGATTAGTTAATTAATATTTCGTCATAAATTGCTATATTCGGCATATTTCTTATTTCTGTCGCAGAATATCCTAATTCAGTTAGTTCATCACTAGTATAATTTGTAACAATTGAATATTTTTCATTTGTTTTTAAAACTTTTACTAGTATTTTATCTTCATATCCAATTCTTGTTCTAGTTACATATGCAATTTCATTTCCGTTCCTTTCTTCTGTTGATATTGCATTATTTGGTATTCTTAACCCAGAACTGCTCCACCAAATAATACTAAATGAAATCTTTCTATATGTAGTTAATTCTTCTACTCCCTCATCTATTTTTAAAGTTAGAATATATTCTTTATCTTCTGTGGTTTTATATTCTATACTCGCCTTTACTTCTTTTCCACTAGGTAACCTTATAGTTACTCTATCTCCTACTTCTGCATCTCTTGCATAATCTGAGTCTAGAACACAAACAATATAACATTCGTAATTATCTACAATTTTTCCGGCCTCACTACTCATAGGTATAATCTGACCAGTTTTTAGATTTAGCTCTTCTAAAAATTTCTTTGTATATTTTCCAAAGTCGTCTGTTGTCAAAATATCCTCATATCCATCTACTCTATACGATACTATTCCACTTTTAGTTGCCTCTATGTATTCTTCTCCAGAACTTAATTCATTTTCATATTCACTTCTCTGTTCTATCAATTTCTTTAAATATGAACCTGCTGGGCTTTGTTCTCCTGCTATTTTTGATTTTTTACTCATGCTACTAATAATTTCGTCTTTATTATTTTGTATTACTGTTAAATCACTTTCTCCATATAAATCATAAATTTTAGAGTCTATCTGATCTTCAAGTGCTTTTGAATCTGATGTAGGAGCCTTTTCGGTTTCTGCCATGGCTTCATCTATTTTTTCATCTAGATCTTTTATTTTTTCCACTAAATTTTCTTCGTTATTTGAATAATATCTAAAAATTGACTCTCCTTTTGCAACTTTCTCACCCTCTGTTTTTATTTGCTCAATACCATTTTTATAATTTTCTCCTCTTATAACTTCTTCGTCTCTTATCAAATAACCTACTGCAATTTCTTCTTCTCTTACCTGTCCCATTTCAACATATACTGTATCGGTTGGTTTCTGTATTAGTTTAATTACCATATATATTACATATATTAAAATGCATGCTAATAAAAGCAATAGTATTTTTTTTCTATGCTTTTTTAAAACACTTATTAACTTATTTCTATTTTTTATGTTCTTTTCATTACTTTCTACATTAGTTGTTTTTTTCACTATATTCCTCCAAAATAATATTTATATTATTTTGTAAATCACCTAATCCATCAAGCCAAATTAAATTATCATATTTTCTGAACCATGTCAACTGTCTTTTGGCATATCTTCTTGTTTCTTGTTTTATTTTTTCTATCATTTCTTCTTTAGAAATCTTACCATCTAAATATTCTACAACTTCTTTATAGCCAAGTCCTTGTAATGCAGTTGGTAATTCTTTGTATTTTGCACATAAATTTTTAACTTCTTCTACTAATCCAGCTTTTATCATAAGATCCACACGCATATTAATTCTTTCGTATAATTTTTCTCTTTCCATTGCTATGCCAAATAATAAATAATCGTACTCTGGTTTATTTTTTCTAGACTCTATTTCCAATTGAGTTTTCGTTTTTCCTGTTGATTTATATATTTCCAAAATTCTAAAGATTCTTTTTTTATCATTATGGCTAATTTTCTTTATAGCTTCTGGGTCAATTAACTCTGCTTTTTTATAAAGACTTTCTAGTCCCTCTTCTTTTTCAATTTTTTCTAATTCTTCTCTATATTTTAAGTCCACTTCTATTTCGTTATACTCAATATTGTATATAAGCGATTCTAAATAAAGTCCTGTGCCTCCTACAATTATTGGGATCTTTCCTTTTGAAAATATTTCTTTTATTGCAAAAATTGCATCTTTTTTATAGTCTGCCACACTATACCTTGTTTTTGGAGAAACACAATCTATTAAATAGTGTTTTATTCCTTGCATCTCCTCTTCTGTTGGCTTTGCAGTTCCAATAGTCATATCTTTATATATTTGCATAGAGTCACAAGATACAATCTCTCCATTTATTTTCTTAGCTAGTTCTATAGATAATTTTGTTTTTCCAGAAGCTGTTGGACCACAAATAACTATAACCTTACATTTACACATAACTTTCTCCCAAATTTTCTTATTCTACTACATTACTTGGTACAGCTTCCACTACATTGTCTGTTTCTGTATTAGCTTGTTCTGCGTTTTCGTTTGTATATGTATCATTTACTACGTTTGTAGTTTCTACTTCAATTTGATTTGTTGTGCCTGCATTATTTACTATTTCATTTGATTGCTCTGTAGATAATTCATTTGTGGTTTCTTGCTGGACTTGATTACTTCTATCTGTAATCATTTTTACAACTTGATTTTGTATATTTTCAAAATATGAACATTCAACAATAAGTAAAATTAATAAGATTATTCCCAGTACAATTCCCCTATTTTTTAAGATTGTTCCACTAATTCCTCCATCTTTAAATTTACAATATGTTCTTGCAAATAGCGGAAGAACAATTATTCCATTAATTGGAACAAATAAGAAAATTATCAAATCTTTTCCCAAGTCTGAAACCTCTGTCATTTCTATATTTCTTGTACTAATCCAATATACAACTGATGTAAGAATATACATTAATGCGATTCCCATTGCTATAAATATAAGCTTTTCCTTTGAATTTCTATTATTAAGTGAACGATACATAAGAAGTATTGAAACAACATTTAGAATTAGTATAAATAAAATAATAATCAACATAATTTATCTCCTTTTATCTTCTAGAAAATTTCTTTTCAATATCTGCCTTAGTCATTCTTATAGCAGTTGGTCTTCCGTGTGGACATGTAAATGGATTTGGAAGAGTTAATAACTTTTTCATTAAACTATCTACTTCTTCTTTAGTTAATGCCATATTTGCTTTAACTGCTGCTTTGCATGCTACTGTAGCAATAAACTTTTCTTCAATTTCTTGTTTTGCTGTTCTAGCTACAGTATTTATCTCGTCCAAAGTTTCCAAAAATAGTTCCTTTGTATCTAAGTCTAAGCATACAGTTGGCACTCCACTTAATTTTATGGTATTCTCTCCAAATTCTTCTAAATCAAATCCTGCTTTTTCAAAAATATCCATGTTATCTTTTGCTATTTGCATATCTTTGTGGCTTAAAGTAATAATGTCTGGAAGTAGCATTAACTGTGAATCTTTATTTGTATCGCTATAATAATTTGCTTTTATTTTTTCATACATTATTCTTTCATGTGCTGCATGTTGATCTATTATATAAAGCTCACTATTCATTTCAATAATTATGTACGTAGAAAAAGCTATACCTATAAATTTGTAATCTGGCACATTGTTTTGAGGTAACTTTTCAAATATTGAAATATTTTCTGCTGTTTTCAAATCTGCTTCCTCAACTTTATATTCTGTATTTTCTTCTTCTACTTTCTTCTCTTCTTTTTTTGGTTTACCAAAAGTTAATGCATACATTTCATCAAAATTTTTATAGTCTGGGTCTAGTTTTAGCTCATCTAACTTATGCATTTTTTCATTTATTTCGTTTATATCTATTGTTTTTGTAGCATCTGCAGTTTTAGATAAGCTTTCATTAGTTTGATTTGTTCCTTCTATACCATTTGCACTATTGCTATTTGTTTCTATAACATTTGTGCTGTCAATATTTAGCATATTATTTTCTAATGCTGGTTTTGATATTTCTGCGTTTTCTGCTACTAGATTAGAAGTAGTGCTATTACTACTTTCTTTAGAGGTATCTACTGTATTACTGTTATTTTCATAACTATTTATTCCGTTTTTATTGTTATAAATTTGAGCAATAAAATTTTGTGTCTCATCTACCTCTTTATTTTTTTCTATTTCTTGTTCTTTTTTTCTTCCAAATAAACCAAACAGCCCTCCTCTTTTATGCTCTTTTTTCTCTTCTTCGTCTTCTTGAAAAAATATATCTAAATTACTTATTCTAGATGTTTCATCTAACATTTCGGTTTTAGCATCTTCCTGTTTAATTGTTTTAGTTTCTACTTGAGACTCTGTTTTATTTTCAAATTGATTTACTTTATTTATAACTTCTGTATCAATTGAATTTTGCTCTTCTACATTTTTTAAATTGCCAAATTGATTTAGACTAGTTTCTAACGTGTTTTTTACACCAAAACTATTACTGCTACTTGTATTTGTAAAAGAGTTAAATGTATTTGTTCCTAGTTTCCATGCATCTTTTGATTGTATCTGCTTATCTAATTCGATCTTGGTTTTATCTGGTACTAAGTCCTCTTTTAATAAACTATCCTTTATAGCATGGTAAATTGCCTTAAACACTTGATTTTCATCTTCGAATCTAACCTCTAATTTTGCAGGATGTACATTAACATCTACCTTTTTAGGGTTCATTTCCATATTTAACACTAAAAATCCGTATTTTCCTATTGTAAGTAATCCTTTATAGCTCTGCTCTGCCGCACTAGTTAAAATTTTATCTTTTATATATCTTTTATTTACGAAGAAAAGCTGGTTAGACCTATTTGAACGTGCTATAGCTGGCTTTCCCACTACACCTGTTATATTTATATCTTCATATGTATAATTTACATCTATAACATTTTCAGCAACATCTTTACCATAAATACTATAAATAACAGATTTCATGTCTCCATTTCCAGAAGTTTGTATTATTACTTTCCCTGAATTTACAAGTTTTATAGATATTTCTGGATGAACAAGTGCGATTCTTGTAACTACATCTTCTATGTAACCTGCCTCGGTAAAATCTTTCTTTAAAAATTTATATCTTACAGGAGTATTATAGAATAGGTCTGTTATAGTAATAGTACTTCCTTGAGGGCAACCTGCATCCTCTACATTTATAATCTCTCCACCTTTAACTTCTACCCTTTTACCAATTTCATTATTTGCTGTTTTTGAAATTAATTCTACATGACTAATAGCTGCAATACTTGCTAATGCCTCACCTCTAAACCCCATAGAAGTTACAGTTTCTAAGTCTGATGCTTCCCTTATTTTACTTGTTGCATGTCTTTCAAATGCCATTTCCATATCGTCTGGTAAAAAGCCTTTGCCATTATCTGTAATTCGTATATATGTTATTCCACCATTTTTGGTTTCTATATTTATTTTATTTGCTCCTGCATCTATTGAGTTTTCTACTAGCTCCTTTACTACTGAAGCAGGTCTTTCTATAACTTCACCCGCTGCTATTTTATTTATTGTTAAGTCATCTAATAAAACTATATTACCCATTTTATTCCTCCATTTGAGCTAATTTTAGTTTAACAAAATTTTATTAATAGTCTTCCTTTTTGTTTATTCCATAGAATTATATCATTAAACTACGCTTTTTGTATAGTTTTTTACAAAATTTTCACAAAATATATTTCTAATTACTTTGTAACCCTTTTTTTAGTTTTGAATAATATATACCATACGAAAGAACTTCATAAATACATTTAAAAAGTTTTATAAGGAGGTAAAGAAATGGGAAATTGTTGTTGTAATAATAGCGAACTTTTATGGTTCATAATCCTATTCTTGCTACTCTTCTGTTGTGGAGGTAACAACTGTTGTAGTAACTCATGTAACAATTCTTGTGGTTGTTAATTACATTAAAGTTTTAAATTTGAAAGGAGGGGAATTTTATGCCAGAAAATAGAGGATGTGGATGCGGTTTTGGATTTGGTGATGATTGCTGCTGGATAATAATCGTATTAATATTATTATGTTGTTGCTGTGGTGGTAACAGAGGTGGATGTTGCTAATTAATTAACAATAAGACAAAATAAAATCGTAGAGTGAAGTTTCTCTACGATTTTATTTTGTTTATCTTCTTTTATTATCTTCTTTTCTTCTATTTTCTTTTCTTCTGTCATGTTCTACTTCTACTTGTTTTTTTCTTCTATCTGTTTTACTTTTCCTTCTGTCTTCAAACATTTTTCCTTCTTTATCTACTATCATAAGTGCCTCTCCTTTATTTATATTTTTTATTTTATATTTCTACTGTCAAACAAAAGTGGCTGGGGTACTGTGATTCGAACACAGGAATGTCGGAGTCAGAGTCCGATGCCTTACCGCTTGGCGATACCCCAATGTGTGTGGACAAAAGGGTCACTCCAATTTGTCCACAAAATTTTTTTTAAATGATTTCTAAAGTCTGTGCATATTCGAAGACGAAATGCCTTTCTTATTTTATTGCTTTTCTTCCTCTAAAGATTGCTATATCTCCTAATTCAGCTTCTATGTTTAGAAGTCTGTTGTATTTAGCAACTCTATCTGTTCTACATGGTGCACCAGTTTTAATTTGTCCAGCATTTGTAGCTACTGCAACATCTGCTAAAGTAGTGTCTTCTGTTTCACCACTTCTATGTGATACAACTGCTGTGTATCCTGCTTTATGAGCAAGTTCTATAGCATCTAATGTTTCTGTTAATGTTCCTATTTGGTTTAACTTTATTAATATACTATTTGCTACACCCATGTCAATACCTTTTTGTAATCTTTTTATATTTGTTACAAATAAATCGTCTCCAACAAGTTGTACTTTGTCTCCTATTTTGTCTGTTAATACTTTCCAAGATTCCCAATCTTCTTCTGCTAATCCATCTTCAATAGAGATTATTGGATAGTTATTTGCTAAATCAACAACAAAGTCTATCATTTGCTCTTTTGTCTTGAATTCTCCTGTTT
This sequence comes from uncultured Clostridia bacterium, assembly GCA_944391835.1. GTDB lineage: Bacteria > Bacillota > Clostridia > TANB77 > CAG-508 > CALXVA01. The sequence goes on from CALXVA010000001.1 coordinate 31,820, forward strand.
TCCAGAATAGGTATCCATCTTTTCCTACTTTTTTAGCTTCATCAAACATTTCTGTTGAAGCACAGTCTAATGCTAAGCATACGTCTTTTCCTGGTACATATCCAGCTTTTTCTATAGCTTCCATAATTAAGTCTAATGCTTCTTTTTCGCTAGATACATTTGGTGCAAATCCACCTTCATCACCAACACCTGTTGACAATCCTTTTGATTTTAATACGCTCTTTAAGTTATGGTATACTTCTACACCCATTCTCATGCATTCTTTAAATGTTTTTGCTCCAACTGGCATTATCATAAACTCTTGTACTGTTAATCCACTATCTGCATGCTTTCCACCGTTCATAATGTTCATCATTGGAACTGGTAATTCTTTTGCATTTACTCCACCAATATAGTTGTATAAACTCATTCCAAGTGAAGCGGCTGCTGCTTTAGCTACTGCTAAAGATACACCTAGTGTTGCATTTGCTCCTAATTTTGCTTTGTTTTCTGTTCCGTCGATATCTATTAGCATTTTGTCTATTTTTACTTGGTCATATACGTTTTCGCCTTCTAATTTTTCAGCTATAATGTTGTTTACATTATCTACAGCTTTTTGAACACCTTTTCCTAAGTATCTGCTTTTATCTCCATCACGTAATTCAACAGCTTCAAAGCTACCTGTTGATGCTCCTGATGGAACCATTGCTACACCTGAAAAACCTCCTTCTGTTATAACCTCTACTTGTACTGTTGGATTTCCTCTTGAATCCAATACTTCTAATGCTTTTACGCTTTCAATTCCTAAGTAATCTTTCATTTTAATCTTCCTTTCTTTTATTTTTTATTAGAATTTATAGGCAAAAGAGAATTGTTATTTGACAAGGCATAATTATTTATAAATTTATGAGGCGTACTCTGTGTACGTTGAATAAATTTATAATAACTCAATTCTAAAAATAATTAGTATATTGCTAGGAAAACAAGTAAAAATTTTTGAGATAGTACGCGTTGTACATCGAAAAAAATTTTTACGCAGTTTGACAAAGCAAGATGCTGATTATTTTTAGAATTTAGATGTGTTTTAAAATCTGACTCCTTACACTATTCCTCTGCTCTTCAATTTGCTCCACATAAGTTTTTGGTTTACTTGATTTGTCATCTTTGGCTTTTAGCAAATTTTTAAGTTTTTTCTTTTCTTTTATTTTATATGTATAGTGCTGTTCAGCAAAATTATTTTTAGCTTGCCTTTCTATCTTCTGCATTTCTGTTTCAGGAATGTACTCCTGTTCTTTTCTTTCCCTATTATAGTCAACTATTTTTTTAACTGGATTTTTATATATTGCTTCTGAATATTTTTCTATGTCCGGTCTAAAATATATGGTCTCATTTACATAGTTTCTTATAAGCTTTCTCTCCTTACGTGTAAATGCCTCGTCTGGTAATCCTAAGTTGTTATATTTCCATATAATATGCCTATCCATATTAGAATATTTTTTATAATTAATTTTTTCGTAATTATATTCTATTTCAAATTTTAAACCTTCTATTCTTACTGTTACACTTGTCCATAATCTATGCTTCTCTTTTTTAAATATTTCCCATATTTTTTTTATTTGAGTATATAATTTTCCTACTAGTTTTATGTATTCTTCTTCATTTAAGCTAAATTTATTTGGTATTTCATAAACATTTACAGGATTCTTTTTTAAGATTCCTCGTGGAAAATAATAAAAGAATAATTCTCCTGTTTCTATTCCCTCCATTTTCTCTTCTACAGAAGCATATAAGTATATTCTATCCCATTTTTCTGGTATTAGATAAAATAATTGTTTCTGTAATTCAGAGTATACCTTTCTTATCTCTGAATTTTGTATCATATATTCCTCCAGTCTTTTCTATTTATTTTACTATAATACTCTCTCCTGTCATCTCCTCTGGTTTTTCTAATCCCATTAGTTCTAACATTGTTGGAGCTAAATCTGCAAGTTTTCCTTCTTTTAATTTTGCGTCATCTTTTCCTACTAGTATAAGTGGTACTGGGTTAGTAGTATGTGCTGTATGTGGCTCTCCTGTTTTATAATCTAACATTTGCTCGCAATTACCATGATCAGCTGTAATTAACATTACACCATCATTTTTTCTTATTGCTTCTACCACTTTTCCCACACATTCATCTATTGTTTCTACTGCCTTAACTGCAGCTTCTAAGTTTCCTGTATGTCCTACCATATCTGGGTTAGCATAATTTAGAATTATGCAATCATATTTTTTTGAGTTAATTGCTTCTAATACTTTGTCTGTTACTTCGTATGCACTCATTTCTGGCTTTAGGTCATATGTTTCAACTTTTGGTGATGGAACTAATATTCTATCTTCTCCTGGATATTGCTTTTCTTCTCCTCCATTAAAGAAAAATGTAACATGTGCATATTTCTCTGTTTCTGCTATTCTTAGTTGTGTTAAACCTTTTTGGCTTATATATTCTCCAAAAGTATTTTTTAATGTTTCTGGTTTGAATGCTATTTTTACATTTGGCATTGTTTCGTCATATTGTGTGAAACATACATAATCCAAATCCATTTTTTTAGTTTCGAATTCATTAAAGTCTTTATCTACTATTGCTCTTGTTAATTCTCTTGCTCTGTCTGGTCTAAAGTTAAAGAATATTACAGAATCATTTTCTTCTATTTTTGCTATTGGCTCGTTGTTTTGGCATATTACAGTTGGCTCAACAAATTCATCAAATACCTCTTTTTGATATGAACTTTCTATAGCTGTTATTGCTGATGTAGCTTTAATGCCTTCTCCATTTACTATTGCATCATATGCTTTTTGAACTCTATTCCATCTTTTATCTCTATCCATTGCATAGAATCTACCAGAGATACTTGCAATTTTTCCTACACCTTTTTCTTTCATTTTTTCTTCAAGATTCATTATATAGCTTTCTCCTGAAGTAGGTGGTGTATCTCTTCCATCCATAAAACAATGTACATATACATTTTCAAAATCTTTTCTCTTAGCAAGTTCCAATATTGCATATAAATGACGATTATGACTATGTACTCCACCATCTGATAATAATCCTAAAATGTGTAATTTAGAATTATGTTTTTTACAATTTTCTATTGCTTCTACTAATTCTGGATTACTAAAAAAATCTCCATCTTCTATAGATTTTGTTATTCTTGTTAGTTCTTGATATACAATTCTTCCTGCTCCAATATTAGTATGTCCAACTTCAGAATTTCCCATTTGTCCATCTGGCAAACCAACATTTAATCCACTAGTATACATTTTTGTAGTTGGGCATGTTTTCATTAGTTTATCTATATTAGGTGTATTTGCAATTGCTACAGCATTTGCCTGTGTGTTTTCGTTTATTCCAAATCCATCTAATATCATTAACATTGTAACTTTTTTGTCCATTTTCCTATTCCTTTCTAATTATAATTTACAATCTTCGCAAATTCTTCTGATTTTAAACTTGCTCCTCCTACTAGTCCTCCGTCTATGTCGGACATAGTAAATAGTTCTTTGGCATTTGAAGCTTTTACACTTCCGCCATATTGTATTATAACTCTTTTTGCTACCATTTGTCCATACATATTTGATATTTTATTTCTTATTGACTTTATAGCATTGTTTGCATCTTCTGATGTGGCTGTTTTTCCTGTTCCTATTGCCCAAATTGGTTCATACGCAATTATAGTATCAGCTACTTGTTCATCTGTTAATCCCTCAAGCGCTTTTTCAGTTTGAGAAGTTATAATTTCTTCCGCTTTCCCAGCTTCTCTTTCTTCTAGTGTTTCGCCCACACATACAATAGGCTTTAATCCATATTTGAATGCTGCCTTCAATTTTTTGTTTACAGTCTCATCTGTTTCTGCAAAATACTGTCTTCTTTCAGAATGCCCTATTATTACATATTCTACTCCTATAGCTTTTAGCATTTGTCCAGAAACTTCTCCCGTATACGCACCACTTTCTTCCCAGTGCATATTTTGTGCACCTATTTTGATATTTGTGTTTTGTGCTGTAAGTAACGCATAAAACAAATCTGTATAAGGCACACATAGTATTACTTCGCTTTCTGTGTCTTTTACAAGAGGTGTTAATTCATCTATAAATCTTATAGCAGCATCAGGTAGCATATTCATTTTCCAGTTTCCTGCAATCACTTTTTTTCTCATAAAATTCTCTCCTAACAAAACGTGGACAAAGGGGACTACTGCCTTTTGTCCACGCTTTAATACCATTATATTATTTATATAAATTTTCTATCTTTGTGGACAAATAGGAGTGTCCCCTTTGTCCACGTCCATAGCTTTACCTTCTTTTTTTTCTTTTTCTGGTTTATCAGTTAAGCATGAAATTCCTGGTAATACTTTACCCTCTAATAGTTCAAGTGAAGCTCCTCCACCTGTTGAAATATGAGAAAAGTTATCCTCTAAATGTAACTTTTTAATTGCTGCTACAGAGTCTCCTCCACCTACTATAGATATAGATTTTGTAGCTGCTATTGCCTCTGCAACTTTTTCTGTTCCTATACTAAACTTTTCTACTTCGCATATTCCAAGTGGTCCATTCCAAAGAATAGTCTTTTTGTCTTGTAATTCGTTTGCAAATGTTCTAGCTGTTTTTGGTCCAATATCGCATCCTTGCCATCCAGCTGGAATTTCGTTTGAATTTACAACTTTATCTGGAGCTGTTTCTAAGAAGCTTATAAATGCTTTTTGTTTTGCTTTTTTGTCTAATTCTTCTTCTGGCTCTGGTTGTTTTGGTGCTACAACAGTATCTTCTGGAAGAACTATTTTTACACCTGCAAGTTTTGCCTTATTCATTATTTTTTTAGCTTCTTCTATTTTATCTTCTTCGCATAATGAATCTCCAATTTCATGTCCTTGTGCTTTTAAGAATGTATATGCCATTCCTCCACCAATTAAGATTTCGTCTACTTTATCAAGTAAGTTTTCTATAACTCCTATTTTATCAGATACTTTTGCTCCACCTAGTATTGCTACAAATGGTTTTTCTGGATCCTCTAGAGTTCCATTTAAGAACTTAACTTCTTTTTCCATTAAAAATCCTTCTACTGCTTCATCTACATGATGAGCTACACCCTCTGTAGAGCTATGTGCTCTATGTGCTGCTCCAAAAGCATCATTTACATAGATTCCATCTGAAAGATTTGCAAGTTCCATCGCCATTGTATCATCATTTTGTTCTTCTCTTGGGTCAAATCTAACGTTTTCTAATAGGGCAACATCACCATCAGTTAGGCTATTGGTAACACTTTTTGCACTTTCTCCTGTAACATCACTTGCAAATTTAACATCTGTATCTAGTAAATCTTTTAATTCTTCTGCTACTGGTTTTAAAGAATATTCTTCTTTAACTTCTCCCTTTGGTCTTCCTAAGTGTGAGCATAGTATAACTTTTGCTCCATTATCTCTTAAATATTCTATTGTTGGAAGTGCAGCTGTTATTCTTGTGTTATCTGTTATTTTTCCATCTTTTAAAGGTACATTAAAATCACATCTTACTAGCACTTTTTTTCCTTTAACATCAACATCTCTTACTGTTTTCTTATTCATTAATAATCATCCTTTCTATATTTATAGAGGCTAGGATAATATTTAAAATATTCGAGAATATGGAATGGAATGTGATTTGAACATACTAATTCTTAAGAAATTTTTGTAGGGAATCTCGAATTTTTTGAGGGCGCTGCAAAAATTTCGTTAGAATTAGTGTAAAAATCAGCTTGACCGACATATTCGAAAATATTTTTAATATTATTCTAGCCTCTACTTTATTCCAAACAAAATTACTACAATCTTTATTTATTTGCAATATACAATGCTAAATCAACTAATTTATTTGAGTAACCCCATTCGTTGTCATACCATGCAACTAATTTAACAAATGTATCTGTTAAAGCAATTCCTGCTGCTGCGTCAAATATAGATGTGTGTGGATCACTTATAAAGTCTGATGATACAACTGGTTCATCTGTATATGCCATTATGCCTTTCATTTCATTTTCACATGCTTTTTTAACTGCATTACATATTTCTTCATATGTTGCAGGTTTTGCTAAATTACATGTTAAATCTACTACTGAAACATCTATTGTTGGTACTCTTAATGACATACCTGTTAATTTTCCATTTAATTCTGGAATAACTTTTCCTACTGCTTTTGCTGCTCCTGTTGTAGATGGTATAATATTTGCTGCTGCTGCTCTACCACCTCTCCAGTCTTTTTTAGATGCTCCGTCAACTGTTTTTTGTGTTGCAGTTGTTGAGTGAACTGTTGTCATTAAACCATCTTTAATTCCAAAGTTATCATTTATAACTTTTGCAAGTGGTGCTAAACAGTTTGTTGTACAAGATGCATTTGAAATTATATTCATATCTGGAGTATATGTGTCATTATTAACTCCCATTACAAACATAGGTGCATCTTTAGATGGTGCAGAAATTATTACTTTTTTTGCTCCTGCATCTAAGTGTGCCTGTGCTTTTTCCATTGTTGTAAATACACCAGAGCACTCTAATACGTAGTCTATTCCATCTTTTCCCCAAGGAATATTTTTTGGGTCCATTTCATTATATACTTTTATTTCTTTTCCATTTACTACTAATTTTCCTTCTTCAGCTGATATTGTTCCGTTAAATCTTCCATGAACTGTATCATATTTAACCATGTAAGCCATGTAATCTGCTGCTATAAATGGATCATTTATTGCTACTATTTCAACTCCTTCTCTACTTAATGCTGCTTGGAATGCAAGTTTTCCTATTCTTCCAAAACCATTAATACCAATTTTAATTGACATATAAATTCCTCCTATCTTTATGCTAAAAATAGCATACTTTTTTTAGTATTACCTAAACACTCTCATTTTATATCAATTTTTCATAATTTTCAAGTGTTTATTTATTATTTTACATTTATTTTACAATCAAAATGTAAAGAAGCACAAGTAAGTTTACGACTTATTGTGCTTCTTTATTATAATTCAATATTATCTGTAATTTTAATTTCTTTAAATAAAAAGTTTTTTACCTTTTCTCCAGTTATTTCATAGAATAAGAAATCATGAACTTTTTCTCCTGTAATTTCTTGTGTCCAAAAGTCATGTACTTCTTGAAAAACTTTTTCTTGCTTTGGTGTTAATTCAAGAGCTATATCTTGGCATAAGAAATTTCTTATTTTAGTCCATACACTTACTTCTGTTGGTAAATTGTTTGAATTTACACGATTATCCATATTTAACTTCCTCCTTCGTGGTCTAAATAATAATTATTACCATATTTATACTACATTTCTTTTTATAAATCAAGTAAAAAGTTTGAATATTATTATTTTAATTCTCTGTAATACTTTATTTTTAAGCTTCTTCAAAATTTTTTACAATTTTATTACATGTTTGTTACAAAAATATTACATATAATTATATTTCCATTTGTCTGCCTAAAAAAGTAGCTGCTGACTGTACAACTTTTTGCTCCACTTCAGACATTTTTGTGCTTTTGTCCTTTGCCAAAAGAATTACGGTTCCTATTGTATCTCCATCTGATATTATTGGGTATACTACTTGTGAATTGAATTTTCTTTCTCTATTATCATTTTTCGTAATTGGTACTGATATATCATTATTTTCTTTGCTAGTATATTTTTCTTTATCTTCCATTATTTTTTCTAATTCTTCACTTATACCTTGCTCTAAAAATTCTTTTTTAGGTCCACCAGATACTGCTATTACTGTGTCTCTATCTGTTATACAAGCAATATGCCCGGTAGTTTTAGCAAGTGTCTCTGCATATTCTGTTGCAAATTCTGAAAGTTCACCTATAGGTGAATATTTTTTTAGTATAACTTCTCCCTCTTTGTCAGTAAATATTTCTAAAGGATCTCCTTCTTTTATTCTTAAGGTTTTACGTATTTCTTTTGGTATAACTACTCTACCTAAATCATCTATTCTTCTTACAACACCTGTTGCTTTCATAATTTTCCTCCTTTTAAATTTTATGTCTATTCTTATTATTACAAAAGAGGAAAATTTTATTCAAGTTTTTTTAATTGTGGACAAGAGGGACACTCCTTTTTATCCACACTTTAAATTTTTACATGATTTACTATTTATGATAGTGTAGTGACTGTGGGCAAGAAGGAGTGTCCCTCTTGTCCACGATTCATTACTCAGTAATTTCAGCTTGTTCTACTTGGCTTCCTTGTTCTACTTTGTATTCTTTTATTACATTTCCAAGCTCATCAGCAAAATCTTGAAGTATAACTAATTTTATTGTTGGTTGTTTTCCATCTATATAATCATCCATTACTTGTTTTAATTTTTTCAAATTTGGTAATTCATCTTGCAACTTTTCCCCAAATCTTTTTGCTCTATCCATAAGTTTTTCTTTTATAGTTACTATATCTTCGTTACTAGCACATGAGATTCTTTGGAACATTTGAAATACATCGTAATATCTAAATATTGGAACCTGCATGCATTCCTTATCAAATTTGTCATAGAATTGTTCCATTTTCATTGGTATATATTTAAATATTTCTTCTGCCTTTTCTTTGTACATTTTGTCTTCAAGCTGTGCATTAATATTATTAAAGTGGTTTAAAATTTCTTCCATATCTTCCGATTTATCTTCTTCTATCGCTAAACTTGCAAGTTCCTCTTCTACGTTAGGGCAATAGCTTGAAGTTAATGAAGATATATTCATTCCATTTAAGAAAACGCTTTTTATTGTTCTCATATCATAATCTATAAGACTTTTTCTTACAAAGTGAGCAAAATATGCAAATAGTTTTACTACGTTTATAAGCTCTATGCGTCCATTTTTTACGTCATCCAACACTTCAGTTACTACTCCACTAAATTGATCATCAGATATTTTCCAATACTCTTCTGTAAGAAGTCTCTTATAACCTGGTAATTTATCCGTGTCAACAGTATTTATTATGGCCTCCATATCTCTTTTAAATACTTTCATGTCAAATATACGTGTACGCACATATAGTTCTATAAATTTGAAGAATCTATATTCAGCTTTAAAGTTATAGTAGTAGTTATTATCAAATTCTTTAATATAGAATTGCCTGTTATCCATAAATACTCTTGAAGAAACAAGTATAGCTTTGTATTCTTCGTTGTCATTAATATTTACAAATTTGTCTTTTGTAATTTTACCTGCCTTAATTTCAAAAGATATAGCAATTGTAAATATTAGCATTGTTTGCAATACTCTATGATTTGTATTTGGATATGATTTATTAACTTCATCAAAAATTTTCTTAAAATTAGTTAATGAATGTTTTAGAATTCTTAAATTTCTAGTTCCACTCTTATTAAATGTAGAAATAATAAGGTTGGTATTTTCTCTTAAGAATCTAATTAAGTCTGGACAATTTTCATATCTCATTAAAAGTCCGTTTATTATATACGTAAATTCTGGTGCATACTCAAAGGTTTCACCAATTAACTTTTCTTTAATTCTTTCATAGTCGTTTGCTTTATCAAAAACATATTCAATAGTATCACGAATTCTCTCAACCATTGGCTTGTCTGTTTTTATATTAAGCTTATTTTCCTTGTCTAAAAGATATGTTGCTATAAATGTTTTCATTTCTAGGTTACTATTTTTTAGTTTTGTAGATAGTTCTTTTTCATTACATATAATTATTGTTTTTATGTGGTCATGTTCAACAAAATTATTAATATAACCTAAAATATCAATAACATCCACATTTGCTCTTTCCAAATCATCAAAGCATAAAACTTTATCGTCTGTAGAAAAGAATTGACCATAATCTATTCTATCTCCATTTTGTGTAACACCAAAAAAGTTTGCCATATCAAGACCTGTTTTAGCATATTCTGGTATGTTTTTTACTCCACTTGCGTCCATAAACTTTTTTAAGTTTTTATCCATAAGTTGAGTTGTCTCAATAAATATTTTTTTACTTATTTCTTCTAGGTTTGATATACCATATAATGACATATATATTGCAGTATATCTTTTTCCATTTAATTGCATTGATTCTATTTTTGGCCTTATTTTATTATTCCAAAAATAGGTTTTTCCACTTCCCCATTCACCATTTATCATTATGGCATAATCTGTATAGTCTGATCTTATATAGTCTAAAATACTCTCAACTAAATCTTCCATTCGTTTCTCCTTTCTTACAATTTGGATTAATCATCCTCATTTTATTTCTTTAGTATTTTCTCACTGGACCCTACTATTTAGTCCTTTGCCAATGTCAATATTCCAAGTTGTTTTATATCTGCCTTTAATATTTCTTTTTTACACGCTTCTATAGTAGCTCCAGTTGTATATATATCGTCAAAAATTAAAATCTTTTTACTGTATATTTTTTCTTTGTTTACTAAATCATATACATCTTTCACATTATTTTTTCTTTCTTCCTTGTTTAGGCTACTTTGAACTCTATTATTCTTTGTTTTAACAAGAACATCTGTAAACATTTTTATTTTTGCTTTTTTAGCTAGTTCTTTTGCAATCAATTCACTTTGATTATATCCTCTTAAAGCTCTTTTTTTATTATGCATCGGAACTGGAATTATTATATCATAACTTTTTATAAAATCAAAAGCTTTTTTATTTTTTACAATAAATTCACAAAAAGTTTTGTATAAATACGATTTATTGTTAAATTTGTATTGGATAATAAGCTTTCGTATTAGTTCTTTGTATTGAAATATATGTAGTCTATCTATATTGTCTTTTATGTAAATTTCGTTTTTGCTCTTTTCCTTAAATTGTAGATATGCCTTAGAACAAATTGCATATTTATTTAGCTCTTTTCCACATTTTTTGCACAAATATCCTTCTCCTAATTTACCACAAACTCCACAACTTGGTAAAAAAATATATTCGAGAGTCTTTTCTAAAAGATTCATTATTCCTCCTAAAATATTCCCCCGAATATCTATTATTTTCTTTTATATCACTCCAATTACGTTTTTAATTACATATTCATCATCTTAAATGCTAATCCTGTATTTCTTTTTTTGTTATCATTATTATTTATCATAAAGTCTATTATGTTTTTACTGCCTATAATAATTAGTAATTTCTTTGCTCTAGTCATACCAGTATAAAGTAAATTTCTTGTAAGTAGCATTGGTGCAGTTTGTGAAATAGGCATTATTACTACATCAAATTCACTTCCGTTGTGCTTTATGAACAGTAATAGCGTATGCATGCTCTATTTGTTCTAACTCACTATATTGATACCATACCTGTTTATCATCATCAAATTTAATTTTAACTTGCTTATTAAAGTCATCTATTTTTTCTATCGTTCCAAATTCACCGTTGAACACGCCACTTCCACTTTCAAAAAGCGGTTCTTTACGCTCCCAATATATATCGTAATTGTTTTTAACTTGCATTATTCTATCGCCTTCTCTAAAAAGGCTATCTCCAAATTTTTTCTCTTTTTTAGATTCTGATAGCGGATTTACAGTACCTTGTAATAATTTATTTAATTCTTTTGTTCCTAAATCGCCTTTTTTAGTTGGAGTTATAATTTGTATATTCTTAAAGAAATCATAATCGCCATAGTTTTTTAGCCTTTCTCCACTTAAAGATAAAACATTATATAAAATTTTGTCTTTTTGAGTTTCATTTACAAAAAAGAAATCTTCAAGAAATAAATTATTCTTTATATTTTCACTATCTTCTTGTCTCTTTTTACTTGTGCTTTCTGTATTTTTTAGGTTATTTACAGTAATACTTTTATCAATAATTTCTGGTAATGTATTATCTAAATTTTCTTCATTATTACTATTTTCTATCTCTTCTTTTGTTATAAATCCTTTTCCCTCATTTACTCTATGTGCGTTTACTATAATTTTGCTTTTAGCAGCTTGTCTAAATATTTTGTTTAACCTAATTGTAGTTATCTTTTCAGATTCAATAATATCTTTTAGAACATTCCCTGGACCAACTGATGGTAGCTGATCAATATCACCTACTAAAACTAGTTTAGTTCCTTTGTATAAAGCTTTACACAAATAATTCATCAAAAACAAATCTACCATCGACATTTCATCTACAATTACTATGTCTCCATCAATAGGTGCAACTGAAATATCTGAATTTATTCCCTGTGTTTCATCCGAAATCTTTCCTATTTCTAGCAATCTATGTAAAGTACTTGCCTCGTTTCCAGTTGCTTCTGTCATCTTCTTAGCAGCTCTTCCCGTTGGAGCACAAAGTACAGGCTTCATTTCACTATGCTTAAATATATCTATTATAGTTTTTATTATTGTAGTTTTACCAGTACCAGGTCCGTCCAGTTATAACACAAACATTATTATCATTTATTGCACTTATCGCTTCTATTTGTTTTTCAGATAGTTCTATGCTAGACTTTTTTTCGAATAATTCTAGTTCTTTATCAAATCTGTCTATTTTTTTTATATTTTTATATTTATCTAATTCAATTAAACGTCTTGCTACATTTGCTTCTGCCTCATAGTATTGATATAAATATACCCATTCCTCTCCATCTCTTTCTTCAAGTACAATGTCTTCTTTTGCTTTTAAATTGATAATAGAATCCTCTATATCATTCTCGCTAACCCCAAGTAACTTTTTAACAAATTCAACTAACCCTTCATATCTAGTACAACAATGACCATTATATGTCATAAGAATTAAAGCATGTTTAATCCCACTTCTAATTCTTTTTTCATTATTATATTCGAACCCTAAATTAAGAGCCATCTTATCAATTTGCTCAAAATTAACTTTATTTACCAAATCAACTAAAATATATGGATTACTTTCTATCTCTTCCATTGCATTTACTCCAAGTGCCTTATAAATCTTCTCTGCATTTTGTGGTCCTATTCCAAACTTGTCTAAAAAACCGACAAGTTGCCAAACTTCCCAGTTTTCTATAAATGTATTTGCTATTTCTATTGCTCTATCTTTTGTTATCCCCTTAATTTGTGCTAACTTAGCTGGCTCAAACTTAAACACATTTAAAGTATCCTCTCCAAAAGTTTCAACAATATTTCTTGCAGTTGCAGGTCCAATACCTTTAATTCCACAATTTGCTAGGTAACGTTCTAGCGCCTTTGTAGTTTGAGGCATCATTTTCTCAAAAGTATCTACCTTAAATTGTAGACCATACTCTTGGTGTTCTACAAATTTTCCCATAGCTTTAAGAGTATCTCCAATATTTACAAATGGTAGATACCCTACTATAGTCATTTCTTCGTCCAGATCATCTATTTCATTAAACTCTTCAGTAATTCCAATTTGATCAGCCATTTCTTTTTTATTTTTTTTAATTATATCTTTATCTAATTTTAGAACAGCTATACAGTAGCTATTCAAATCATTTTTGTAAATTATTTCAATAACTTCACCTTGTAATTCCAATGTGTATACCTTCTTTTTTGTCATGTTTGGGGACAGGCTCTTTTGCGACAAGCTTGTCATGTTTGGGGACAGGTCTGTATTTCTAGCCTGAGCCTATCATTCTGTACGAATTATATCATAATATAAAATCATTTACAATGTTTAATTGGCCTCTTTTATGTTATCAATTACTTCCTTGCATTCTTTCCAATTTACAACTTTTATCTCATCATAGTCTTTACTAAGTTTGTTTAAAATTTTCATAGTATCATCAGTAGAATCCAAGTCTGTTACAATCACATCTTTCACACAATCTTCTTTGCCATACATTATCCTAAAGAGTATTGTACGCAAAAATCCTTCTATTTTATTTTCCTGATTTTTAGCAGCTATTATTATATAGATACCATCTGATTTTAAATTTGTATATGTACAAATATATATAATATTTTTAATAATTTCGAAAAGGCCATAAAGTGCAAGTGTCCATAATATCCCATTTAATATAAAATCAAGCATTATATTACCTCCAACTTATATTTGTTATATGATTTATTTAATTTACTACAATCAAATGATTATTGGTTATAATATAATATGTATTACTGTTAATTTTAGTTAATCGTATATTAAATACTTTCCTCTCGAAAAGCAACACTATTTTCCTTAGACCTGTCACCAGAAGTGCCAAATGGCACTTTTGTGACAGGCACCTGAGTGCCAAAAAAAGAAGCAACGTAATTGTTGCCCCCTAAATTTCATTCATCTTTTTTTATTTTAAACTAATTGTAATATAACTACTTCTGCTGCGTCTCCTCTTCTTTGTCCAAGTTTTAGGATTCTTGTGTATCCTCCAACTCTTCCTTCATATTTTGGTGCTATTTCGTTGAATAGTTTTGCAGTTAAGTCTATATTCTTTCCATCTTCATCTTTTACTTTGTTTAATGTTTTCATCATTTTTCTTCTTGCATTTAATCTTGATGGCATATCTTTTTGTCTTTTTTCAGTAGTTTCTTCTCTAACTACTCTTAGATATTCTTTACCGTTCTTGCTTTTTACAAGCTCTGTTACTTTATTTCCCTTAGCATCTAATTTTGCTTTTGAAACTTTTACATCAACTGTTTCAAAATTATCTTTTTCTTTCATTGCTAATGAAATTAAGCTATCAGCTATTGCTTTTACTTCTTTAGCTCTAGCTTCTGTTGTTTCTATTTTTCCGTGTAGAATTAAATCAGTAGTTAGAGTTTTAAGCATAGCTAATCTAATGTCAGTTGTTTTACCTAATTTTCTATTAGTTGCCACTTTATTTCCCTCCTCTTTATTGTGTTATTGCTTTATTCTTCATCTCTTCTAAAATCTAATCCTAAAGCATGAAGTTTATTAGTTACTTCATCTAAAGATTTCTTTCCTAGGTTTCTAACTTTCATCATATCTGCTTCAGATTTGTTTGTTAAATCTTCAACAGTTGATATTCCTGCTCTTTTTAAACAGTTAAATGATCTTACAGATAATTCAAGATCTTCTATTGACATTTCTAATACTCTTTCTTTTTTGTTTTCTTCTTTTTCAACCATTACTTGAGTATTTTTTGCCGTCTCTGATAAATCTATAAATAATTCTAGATGTCCTGTCATAACCTTTGCAGCTAAACTTAATGCTTCATAAGGTTTTAAACTTCCATCTGTCCATACTTCTATTGTTAATTTATCATAATCTACTCTTTGTCCAACTCTTGTGTTTTCAACAGAGTAATTTACTTTTTTAACTGGTGTATAGATTGAGTCTATTGGTAGAACGCCTATTGGTTGATCTGGTTTTTTGTTCTTCTCAGCGTTATTATATCCTCTACCCATATCAGCTGTTAGTTCCATCTTTAGTGTTCCACCCTCTGAAACTGTTGCTATATGTAAATCTGGATTTAATATTTCTACTGTTCCATCTGTAATGATGTCTCCTGCCTTTACTTCTCCAGGCTCTCTAACATCTATTCTTAATGTTTTTTCTTCATTTTTGTCTAATTTTAATCTAACGTTTTTTAGATTAATAACTATTTCTGGAACATCTTCTACAACATTTGGTATTGTAGAAAACTCATGTAAAACACCTTCTATCTTTACACTTGTAATAGCACTTCCAGGAAGTGAAGATAGTAATATTCTTCTTAGCGAATTTCCTATTGTTATGCCATATCCTCTTTCTAATGGTTCACATACAAATTTTGCATAGTTACTATCATTATCAATTTCTAAGCATTTGATATTTGGTCTTTCAAATTCTATCATTTTTACCTCCTAATTTTTAGAAGTTAGAGGTTGGTAGTTAAAAAAATTTAACTTTTACCCTACTTCATCATTTATTTAATTTTAGAAATTCTGCCTTTTTAATTTCTAAATTTTTTCATCTAACTTCTAGCTATTATTTAGAGTAAAGCTCAACTATTAAGTGTTCTTCTACTGGTAAATCAACTTCTTCTCTTTCTGCTAATCTAACAACTTTTCCACTTAATTTTTCAGCATCTTTTTCAAGCCAAGCTGGAACTGGTCTTGCTATATTTTCTTCCACATTAACTTTTATAGCTCCATTGTCTTTTCTTATTTCTCTTACAGAAATTACATCTCCTGCTTTTACTAAATATGATGGTATATCAACTTTATGTCCATTTACTTCAAAAGCTCCATGTGTTACAAGCATTCTTGCTTGTGCTCTTGAACTTCCGAAACCTAATCTATATACTACATTATCTAATCTACTTTCTAATATTTGAAGTAATACTTCACCTGTAATACCTTTTTCTGTTAAAGCCATTTCAAAGTATTTTCTAAATTGTTTTTCACTTACTCCATAGTAAGCTTTAGTTTTTTGTTTTTCTCTTAATTGAGTACCATATTCAGAAAGTTTTTTCTTCTTTTGACCATTTTGTCCTGGTGCATAATTTCTTCTTGATATGCTACATTTGTCAGTATAACATCTTGAACCTTTTAAAAACAATTTTTGTCCTTCTCTACGGCAAATACGGCATTGTTCATCTTTATATCTTGCCATTTTTAATTTTCACCTTCCTATATATTTTTTATTAAACTCTACGTCTTTTTGGTGGTCTACAACCATTATGTGGTATTGGAGTTACGTCCTTAATACTACTAATTTCTAATCCTGCTGATTGTAATGACCTAATTGCTGCTTCACGTCCAGAACCTGGTCCTTTAACATAAACTTCTACTGTTTTTAGTCCATGTTCCATTGCTGCCTTAGCTGCTGTTTCAGCTGCTTCTCCAGCTGCAAATGGTGTACTTTTTCTTGAACCTTTAAATCCAAGTTCTCCGGCACTTGCCCAAGATAATACATTACCTTGAGTATCGCTTATTGTAACTATTGTATTGTTAAAACTAGAATGAATATGAGCCATACCTTTTTCGATATTTTTTCTATCTTTTCTTCTAGTTACTTTTTTTGTTACATTTTTAGCCATTTTAGTTTTTCCTCCTTTTTAGAATTATTACTATTATGTAAAACTTTTTATTTTTTTATTTTAGAAAACTAATTTTCTTTTTATTCTTTGGTTACAAAACAAATCAAAAGCTATTTTATTCTTTCATTTGCTTTCATAATTCGAATTAGAAGCGCATCGCTTATAATCAGAATTTCAAAACAAATCAAAAACTATTTTATTCTTTCATTTGCTTTCATAATTCGAATTAGAAGCGCATCGCTATAATCAGAATTTCAAAACAAATCAAAAGCAAGTAGTGCTAGGAAAGCTAGCTAAAATTTTTGAGATTATACGTATTGTATATCGAAAAAATTTTATGCGACGCTTGACAACGCAATACGAAGCTTTTCATTTGTTTTGCTAGTCTTTTTTGCTCTTACTAACCAACTTCCTAGGACCTTTTCTTGTACGAGCATTAGTTTTTGTTCTTTGTCCTCTAACAGGTAAGCCTTTTCTATGTCTTAGACCTCTATAGCATCCTATTTCTGTAAGTCTTTTAATATTTAAAGCAACTTCTCTACGTAAGTCTCCCTCTACTTTATAACCTTCCATAGCTTTTCTTATTGCTGCTACTTGGTCATCTGTTAAATCTTTAACTCTTGTATCTGGATTTACATTTGCTGCTTTTAATATTTTTTGTGAGCTTGTTAAACCTATACCATATATGTATGTTAATCCAATCTCAACTCTTTTTTCTCTAGGTAAATCAATTCCTGCTAAACGAGCCATAATTTTTTTAGCACCTCCACTTTGTTTTCTTTTTTTCTTAATTTAAATTTGTTTTGTTTGGACTTTATTAAAGGTGAAATGCACCGGCCTGCTACCACGCCAGTCTTTAATATGTTTTCAAACAATATATTAAACACAAATTCGATATATAACTGTTAGATTATTTTTCTAACAGTTACAGCCGCAATCTAATTTGTGTTATTAACATTTTAATAAATTTTTCTATCCTTGTCTTTGTTTGTGTTTAGGGTTTTCGCAAATAACTCTAATTACACCTTTTCTTTTAATTACTTTACATTTTTCGCATATTGGTTTTACTGATGGTCTTACTTTCATTTTTTACACCTCACTATTTTAGAATTATTTATATATGTTTGGGTTAATCTTAATTTATTTAGCTCTCCAAGTAATTCTTCCACGGTTTAAATCATAAGGAGATAATTCTACTTTAACTTTATCACCTGGTAGGATTTTAATATAATTCATTCTTAATTTTCCTGAAATATGAGCTAATATTTGATGTCCATTTTCAAGTTCTACTTTAAATGTAGTATTAGGCAATGTTTCAACAACAGTTCCTTCAACTTCTATAACATCCTCTTTTGACATGATTGTCCTCCATTTTTTATTTTTAGTCAATTATACTATTTTACATTAAATACCCATATAGTATATAACAAAATTAAACTAATGTCAAGACTTCTGGCTCTTTTTCTGTTATTAAAATAGTATTTTCATAGTGTGCAGATAAGCTTCCATCTTGTGTAAGTATTGTCCATCCATCATAGTCTTGATATATATCTCTAGCTCCAGCTATAACCATTGGTTCTATGGCTAATGTCATTCCTGGTTCTAATCTTACTCCTCTGCCTGCTTTTCCATAGTTTGGTATGCCTGGATCTTCATGCATTTCCCTGCCAATTCCATGGCCTTGAAATTCTCTTACTACATTATATCCATTTTTTTCTACAAATTCGCCAATTGCATGTGATATATCTCCTATTCTGTTTCCTTTTACTGCATATTTAATTCCTTCGAAGAATGCTTTTTGAGTTATCTCTACCAATCTTTTTGCTTCTTCAGAAGCATTTCCCACTATGAATGTTCTAGCTGCATCTCCATTAAAGCCATCTTTGTATACTACTAAGTCTATACTTACCACATCCCCATCTCTTATTATTTTTTTATGAGATGGTATTCCATGAATTACCTCATCATTTATTGATATGCATAAGTTTGCAGGAAATGGAGGTACACCTTTCATACCACTTGGATATCCCTTTTGGGCAGATATTCCTCCATTTTCTTTGATTATCTTTTCGGCAAACTTATCTAATTCCATGGTAGTCATGCCAGGTCTAATAACCTTTTCTATTTCTTTGTATACTAATCCTGTAACTCTACAAGCTTCCCTCATCAATTTAATTTCTTTTTCTGATTTTATAGTAACCACTCTTAACCTCCATTGAATTAGTTAATTTTTTTTACATTTTATTTATAACTAATTGCATCTTCTATTTTATAAGAAAAATTGACTCTTTGCTTAATAATTTTGTATTCATAGCAATTTTTCCTATAAAACAAGGTTAGGCTTCCTTGGGCCGTCCGAGTGAAACGAGTGACATATATTTCGCCGTTGCTCCAGAGCCTATCCCTGCGAAATGCCTTTCTTATATTCCTCTAAAAATTTTTTTATATCTTTTACTGCAACATCAACATCTTTTGGATAAATTGTATAAAGTGCATTATTTTTTCTATAAAAGTCTACTAAATCTTTAGAATTTTGACGATATATTGCTAGTCTTTTTGTAACTGTTTCTCTATTATCGTCATCCCTCTTTTTAAGCTCTCCACCACAAATGTCGCATATGCCTTCCTTTTTAGGTGGTTTTGTTTCTTTATTATATATTGCTCCACAAGATTTATTTGAACAGATAAGTCTATTCACAACTCTTCTTATAATTTCATCATCTGGAACATCTAATTCTATAGCTACTCTTTTTGCATTAGGCTTATTTTCTTTTAAGAAATTCTTTAATGCTTCTGCCTGCATAGCTGTTCTAGGAAATCCATCAAGAATTGCTCCATTTTCAACATCTTTTTCCAATAATCTTGTTTTAACTGTTTCTATAACTACATCATCTGGAACTAATGCTCCACTTTCCATGTAACTTTTAATTTTTTTCCCAAGTTCTGTTTCTCTACTTATTTGGTCTCTAAATATATCTCCTGTCGAAATATGTGTTAAGTCCAAATCTTGTGATAATATTTTTCCTATTGTTCCTTTTCCAGTACCTGGAGCTCCTAGCATTACTATGTACATTGTAATCACAACTCCTAATCTCATTAACTTAATTTTGTTATATATTTTAATTTCTATAGACAAATAAATTCGTTCCATTTTTCTACATGTTGTACATTTTTATATTAAATTATTTTTATATATTCAAATGTACAACATGTAATGGAACTAGTAAAATGTCTTTATATATTATTCTAAGAATCCCTTATAATGTCTCATTACTAATTGAGATTCTAATTGTTGTATTGTTTCTAATGCAACACCTACAACGATTAATATTGAAGTTCCTCCAAATGCTATATTTATATTTGGTATAAATCTTATAAGCATTGGAAGTATCGCGATTATTGCTAGGTATAAACCTCCAAACCAAGTTAATTTACTTATTATTGATGATAAGTAATCCGTTGTTGGTTTTCCTGCTCTTATTCCTGGTATGAATCCACCATTTTTCTTTATATTATTTGATACTTCTGCTGGATTAAATGTTGCATAAGTATAGAAAAATGTAAATCCTACTATTAGTAATAAGTATACAATCGCATTTGCTATTGTGTATCCCCAACCAACTGATGAAGTTGATGAAGCAATAGAGAAATTATATATTACACTCCAAAAACCAGTTTGGCTTGCTATGTCTGGTATAAACATTTGTATAATCATTGCTGGAAATGTTAGGAATGATGAAGCAAAGATTATTGGCATTACACCTGCCATAACTAATTTTAATGGTATATGCGTATTTTGAGCTCCAACCATTTTTCTTCCAACTACTCTTTTCGAGTATTGTACAGGAACTCTTCTTTCAGCTTGTTGTACAAATATAACTGCTGCTATTAATATAATAGCTCCTATTATAATTCCTAAAGCTATCAATAAACCTGTTGTAGAGAACGATCTTGTTATTGGGTCTGAAGATACTATTGGCATTATCAAATCCCAAATTGATGTTACTGCACCAGGTAGTCCAGCTATTATACCTACAAATATAATAATTGAAATTCCATTTCCGATTCCTTTATTGGTAATTTCGTCACCTAACCACATAAGTAGAGCAGTACCAGCCATCAATGATATAACAACTGTTGCTCCTGTTATGAAGTTTGTTTCTAAGAATATTCCAGATGAACTATATGATAAGTATAATCCTAAACCTTCAATTAAAGCTAAGAATACAGTAAGAATTTTGGTATATTTATTTATTTTCTTTCTGCCTTCTTCTCCTCCCTCTTTAGTTAATCTTTCTAAAGCTGGGATTACCATGCTAAGTAATTGAATTACTATTGATGCTGTAATGTATGGGCTTATAGACATTGCAAAGATAGAAAATCTTGAGAAAGCTCCACCTGAAATTAAGTCTATAAGAGCCGCCATACCATTTGTTTCTCCAAAAGCTTCACTTAATGCAAAAGTATCAACTCCTGGAACTGTTATGTAACATCCTAATCTAAATATTACAATTAACAATAATGTATATAATAATTTTTTTCTAACATCAGGTGTTTTTAGTGCATTTTTAATGGTTTTAAACAACTAAATCACCTCAGCCTTTCCTCCTAAAGCTTCTATTTTTTCAATAGCTGCTTTAGTAAATCTTACAGCTTTAACTGTTAATTTCTTATCTAATTTGCCAGTTGCAAGTATAACTATTCCGTCATTTGCTTTGCTAATTATTCCATCTTTAATTAGGCTTTCAGCTGTAACTTCATTTGTTGTTGCTTTATTAAGCATTGTTAAAGTCACTTCAGTATAGTTATTAGCATGGATATTTGTGAATCCTCTTTTTGGTAATCTTCTATATAATGGTGTCTGACCACCTTCAAAGCCTCTTCTTACTCCACCACCAGATCTTGCTTTTTGACCTTTATGACCTCTTCCTGAAGTTTTTCCTAAACCAGAACCAACTCCACGTCCAACTCTAGTTCTAGTTCTATTTTTTTGTGCTGGCTTTAATTCGTCTAATTTCATCTTGCTACTACACCTCCTATTTTTCTTGATTTATCCTATAAAATATCTTCTACTTTTTTTCCTCTTTTTTTAGCTACTGTTTCAACAGTTTGCATAGATTTTAAACCTTCTATTGTAGCATAAACAACATTTCTTGGATTATTTGTTCCAATTATTTTTGTTCTTATATTTCTATATCCTGCTAGTTCTAGTACAGGTCTAACACTACCACCTGCGATAATTCCAGTACCTTCTTCAGCTGGTTTTAATAGTACATTAGCACTTCCAAATTTTCCAACATATTCGTGTGGTATAGTTGTTCCTACTACTGGAACTGTTACTAAGTTCTTTTTAGCATCTTCAATAGCCTTTTTGATAGCGTCTGGAACTTCGGCTGCTTTTCCATTACCTACACCAACGTGTCCATTTTCGTCACCAACAACAACTACTGCACTAAATCTAAAAGTTCTACCACCTTTAACAACCTTTGCAACTCTGTTAATAGCTACAACTTTTTCTTTTAATTCAGATGTATTTTCTGATTGCACTTTTCTTTCCTCCTTTTCTTTTTTAGAATTCAAGTCCGCCTTCTCTTGCAGCGTCTGCTAATTCCTTAATAACTCCGTGGTATACATATCCACCTCTATCAAAAACTACTGTTTTGATATTTTTTTCTAATGCTCTTTTAGCAATTAGACTTCCAACTTCTTTAGCTGCTTCTTTATTAGCATGTTTTGTTTTTACTTCTTTATCAATAGTAGAAGCTTGAGTTAAAGTAACTCCTTTAACATCATCTATTACTTGTACATATAAATTGCTGTTACTTCTAAATACACATAGTCTTGGACATTCAGCTGTTCCAGAAATTTTTCTACGTACTCTAGCATGTCTTCTTTGTCTTTCAGCTTTTCTATCTATTTTTGTAATCATTTTAAAATCTCCTTTCTAACTAAAAGATTTTGCTCTTAGTTTATTTTAGATTATATGTTTAAGTCAAAAGCGAGTATTGCTAGGCGAACGAATAAAAATTTTTGAGATTGTACGGGGTGTACATCGAAAAAATTTTTATGAAGTTCAACAACGCAAGACGAAGCTTTTCATTTAAACAATTATTTTTTACCTGCTTTACCTTCCTTACGTCTAATATGCTCTTCAGCATACTTAATACCTTTTCCTCTATATACTTCTGGTGGTCTTTTTGTTCTTACAACTGCTGCTGTTTGGCCAACTAGTTCTTTGTCTATTCCTCTTACTGTAATATGGTTAGCATCTGGAACATCAAAAGTAATTCCTGCTGGTGGATCCATCTCAACTGTGTGAGAATATCCTAAGTTCATTACTAATTTATTTCCTTTCTTTTGAGCTCTGTAACCTACACCATTGATTTCTAAATCTCTTTTATATTCATGAACAACACCTTCAATCATGTTGTTTATTAATGTTCTTGTTAAACCATGTAAACTTCTATTAGCTGGTTCATCATCACATCTTGTTATTGTTAAGACTTTATCATTTAAAGTAACTGTCATATTTTTATGTAAGTCTTTTTCTAATGTTCCTTTTGGTCCTTTTACAGTTATGTGATGTCCATCTATTTTAACTTCTACACCTTCTGGTACATTGATAGGTTTGTTTCCTATTCTTGACATCTTCTTATTTCCCTCCTTCTTTTTTCCAGAATTAATGAAAACCTGCGTATTGCTATGTCAATCTTCGCTTCAAAATTTTCGATGTACATATGTACTATCTCAAATTTTTAGCTTGATTTCCTTGCACTACTTGGTTTTGATTAATTCTTAATTAATCAAATTACATTTTATCAACTTATCTTCTACCAAACGTAAGCTAGGACTTCTCCTCCTAGTCCTTCATTTCTTGCTTCTTTATCTGTTTTTATTCCTTTTGAAGTAGATATAAGAGCTATACCTAAACCATTTAATACTTTAGGTAATTCATCTTTAGATGCATATACTCTTAAACCTGGTTTACTTATTCTTTTTATTCCATCAATAACTCTTTTACCTTTTTCATCATATTTTAGAGTTATTCTTAATATTCCTTGACGAGAATCATCTATTTCTTCAAAAGAAGCTATATATCCTTCTTTAAATAGGATATCTGCAATAGCTCTTTTCATATTTGATGCTGGAACATCAACTGTTTTATGTTTAGAACTATTAGCATTTCTTATTCTTGTTAACATATCTGCTATTGGATCTGTTGTATTCAATTTATTTTCCCTCCTTCTTTTAAAATTGGATTTTGCACATTAAATATTGATTTTCAAGCGAATTTTACCAGCTAGCCTTCTTAACACCTGGTATCTCACCTTTATGAGCTAACTCTCTAAAGCATACACGGCAAATTCCAAATTTTCTGATATATGCGTGTGGTCTTCCACAAATTTTGCATCTATTATATTCTCTTGTTTTGAATTTTTGTGGTCTTTGTTGTTTTACTTTTAAAGATTTCTTTGCCATTTTATTCTCCTTTCCCCAATTTTTATATAAAATATTATTTCATTTTTATTTATTTTCTATTGATTGTAAAATTAATCAAAAGCGAGTATTGCTAGGAAAGCTAGCAAAAAAGTTTGAAATAATACTTTGTGTATATTGAGAACTTTTTTGCGACGCTTAGGCACGCTAAGTACGAAACTTTTCATTAATTTTACTCTAGTTTTTAAATGGCATTCCTAAAAGAGTTAAAAGTTCTCTAGCTTCTTCGTCTGTTTTAGCTGTTGTAACGAAAATTATATCCATTCCTCTAATTTTGTCTATTTTATCATATTCGATTTCTGGGAATATTAATTGTTCTTTAATTCCCATAGAATAATTTCCTCTACCATCAAATGAATTGCTTGAAACTCCTCTAAAGTCTCTAACTCTTGGAAGTGCTACATTGAATAGTTTATATGCAAAATCATACATTTTTCCTTTTCTTAATGTAACTTTACATCCCATATTTATTCCTTCTCTTATTTTGAAGGCTGCTATAGCTTTCTTAGCTTTTGTTATAATTGGTTTTTGACCAGTTATAATTGTAAGATCGTTTATAGCATTTTCTAATGATTTAGGATTATCTTTTGTATCACCTAAACCTATATTTATAACTATTTTATCTAACTTTGGAACTTCCATAACTGATTTATAGTTAAATTTCTTCATCATTGCTGGTATAATTTCTTTTTCATATTGCTCTCTTAAAATTTCCATAAGTTTAAATAGTCCTCCTCTCTTTCATTATTTTAATTTTGCTCCACATTTTTGGCAAACACGTACTTTTTCATTTTTTTCTATTTTATATTGAACTCTTGTAGCCTTTCCGCATTTTGGACATACTACATTTACTTTACTGCTATGAATAGCACACTCAACTGGAATAATTCCACTTTCTTCTCCTTGCTTTCTAGCTTTTACGTGTTTTTTTCTTATATTAACACCTTTTACTATTACTTTTTCTGTTTTTGGTATTACTTCTAAAACTTCACCAGTTTTTCCTTTATCGTTTCCTGATAAAACTTTAACTGTATCACCTTTCTTTATTCTCATTTATTTTTCACCTCTTCTTTCAAGTGAGATTTATATTTTATCTTGTATACTTTCTGTCTTAAAAAGAAACAAGTATTACTAATTTTTTACTCTTGTCTTAAAACGAATTTAGAACGAGTAATGCTAGGCAATTAAAATTTAAAATACCGGAGGCGTACTTTTTTCCACGCCAAAGAATTTTTAAATTTTAATAACAATTCTTTATTACTGTTATAAATCATTTTATTTAGTAGTCTTTCAAAGAAACAAGTAGTGCTAGGAAAAATTAATTTCAAAACCGGAGGTGTGCTTTTTGCTACACACGAGGATTTTGGGATTAATTTTGACAACGCAAGACGCCGTTTATTTTTAAGACTATAATACTTCTGGGGCAAGAGAAAGTATCTTCATATAATCCTTTTCTCTTAATTCTCTTGCAACAGGTCCAAATATACGAGTTCCTCTTGGTGTTCCATCTTCTCTTATTATAACTGCTGCATTCTCATCAAATCTTACATAAGATCCATCGGCTCTTCTTGTAGGCTTTTTAGTTCTTACTACAACAGCTTTAACAACGTCACCTTTTTTTACAACTCCACCTGGAATAGCTGTTTTTACAGAAGCTACTATTATGTCACCAATTCTAGCATATTTTCTATATGATCCGCCTAGACATCTGATACACATAATTTCTTTTGCGCCTGTATTATCTGCTACTTTTAATATAGATTGTTGTTGTACCATCTTATTTTTTCCTCCTTACTATTTAATTACTGCCTTCTCTAATATTTCAACTACTCTCCATCTTTTATCTTTTGATAGAGGTCTAGTTTCCATTACTCTTACTTTATCTCCAACTTGGCATTCATTTTTTTCATCATGAGCTTTTAATTTATATGTTCTTTTTTGAACTTTACCATATGTTTTATGTTTTTCGTTCATTTGAACAGATACAACTACTGTTTTGTCCATCTTGTCTGATGAAACGATACCAACCATTTCTTTACGAAGATTTCTTTCTTCCATGTTAAATCTCCTTTCTTAATTATTTATTTTCTGCTAATTTTCTTTCAGTTAAAACTGTTTTTATTCTTGCTATGTCTTTCTTAACTTCTTTTATTTTCATAGGATTATCTAATCCATGAGTTGCTAAGCTAAATCTTAGTTTAAATAACTCTGATTTTAATTCTCCTAATTCTTTTTCTAAGTCAGGTGAAGACATTTCTTTTATTTTATTTATCTTCATCTATTTCACCACCTATTTCAGTTTCCTTTTGTACAAATTTGCACTTTACAGATAGTTTGTTTGCAGCAAGTCTTAAAGCTTCTTTTGCAACGTCTTCTGTAACGTCTGCAAGTTCAAACAATATTCTACCTGGTTTTACATTTGCTACCCAAAATTCAACAGCACCTTTACCTTTACCCATACGAGTACCAATAGGTTTTCTTGTAATTGGTTTGTCTGGGAATATTTTTATCCAAACTTTACCACCTCTTTTAATGTAACGTGTCATTGCAACACGGGCAGCTTCTATTTGGTTTGATGTGATTTGACCAGCTTCTAAAGCTTGTAATCCATATAATCCATCTGTTACTCTATTTCCTCTTGTAGCTTTTCCTCTATTTCTACCTTTTTGTTGTTTTCTATATTTTGTTCTTTTTGGTATTAATGGCATTATTTGTCTCCTCCTTCCACTACTTTCTTTTTAGTAGGAAGAACTTCTCCTTTATATATCCAAACTTTTACACCGATTTTTCCATAAGTTGTATCTGCTTCTGCAAATCCATAATCTATATCAGCTCTTAAAGTTTGAAGTGGAATAGTTCCTTCTTTATAGAATTCAGTTCTAGCCATATCCGCTCCACCTAATCTACCAGATACTGCAGTTTTTATTCCTAAAGCACCTGCTTTCATAGTTTTTTGCATACATTGTTTCATAGCTCTTCTGAAAGATATTCTTCTTTCTAGTTGTCCTGCTATATTTTCTGCAACTAATTGAGCATCTAAGTCTATATTTTTAACCTCAACTATATTTAAGTTTACTTCCTTCTTAATCATTTTTTCAAGCTCTGCTTTTAAGCTTTCAGCTAAGTTTCCACCTTTTCCTATTATAATTCCTGGTTTAGCTGCATAAACATTCACTCTAACAAATTTAGCTGTTCTTTCAATCTCTATTTTAGAAATTCCAGCTGCATATAATTTTTTCTTAACATACACACGGATTTTATGATCTTCTACTAGGTAATCTCCAAAATCTTTCTTGTCTGCATACCATTTAGAATTCCAGTCTTTTATAACACCAACTCTTAATCCATGTGGATCCATTTTTTGTCCCATTTTGTAAATGTCCTCCTTTCCTTTCTACTAATCTCTCTCTTTTAATATTATTGTTACATGGCTTGTTCTTTTTCTAATTCTAACTGCTGAACCTTTTGCTGCAGGTCTTATTCTTTTTAATGTTGGACCTTGGTTTGCAAATATATCAGCAACATATAATTTTTCATGAGCCATGTGATGGTTATTTTCAGCATTTGCTATAGCTGATTTTAATAATTTTTCTAACATTTCTGATGAAGCTTTTGGTGTGTATTTTAAAATTGCTAAAGCTTCATTTATATCTTTACCTTTAATTAAATCTGCTACAATTTTAACTTTTCTTGAAGAAATTCTAGCATATTTAAGAGTAGCTTCTGCTTGTGGTATTATTTCTTGCTTTGCTTCCACTTCTCATTCCCTCCTTAATTTATTATCTCTATCTTACTTTGTTGTTGTAGTTGTTTTCTCTCCTGAATGTCCTTTAAATGTTCTTGTTGGTGCAAACTCACCTAATTTATGTCCTATCATTTCTTCTGAAATATATACTGGTACATGTTTTCTTCCATCATGTACAGCTATTGTATGTCCAACCATTTGTGGATATATTGTAGAAGCTCTAGACCATGTCTTTATTACTTCTTTTTTTCCACTTTCATTCATTGCTTCAATTCTTTTTAAAAGTTCTGGTGCAACAAATGGAGCTTTTTTGCTTGATCTTGACATTTAACTATTCCTCCTTTATAAGATTTTATTTTCTTCTCTTAACCATGAATTTATCTGTTCTATTATTTTTCTTTCTTGTCTTATATCCAAGTGCTGGTTTACCCCAAGGTGTCATTGGTCCTGCGTGTCCAACTGGAGCTCTACCTTCACCACCACCATGTGGGTGATCTACTGGGTTCATAACAGAACCTCTAACTGTTGGTCTCCATCCCATGTGTCTTTTTCTACCAGCTTTACCAAGTTTAACATTTTCATGTTCTTGGTTTCCAACTGTACCCACTGTAGCTTTACATACAGACATTACAAGTCTCATTTCTCCTGATGGTAATCTTACGTGAGCATATTTTCCTTCCTTAGCCATTAATTGTGCTTCTTGTCCGGCAGCTCTAACTAATTTTCCACCTTGACCCGGATTTAATTCTATGTTGTGAATCATAGTACCAACTGGTATATTCTCGATTCTCATACAATTTCCTGGTTTAATATCTGCTTTATCTCCAGATATTACTGTTGCACCATCTGTTAATCCTACTGGTGCTAATATATATGCCTTTTCTCCATCTTCATATTGAATTAGAGCTATATTTGCGCTTCTATTTGGATCATATTCTATACCAATAACTGTTGCTGGCATATCTACTTTATTTCTTTTAAAATCAATTATTCTATATTTTTGTCTATTTCCTCCACCTTGATGTCTAACTGTGATTTTACCTTGTGCATTTCTTCCTGCTTTTTCTTTCTTTGTTGTAATTAAAGATTTTTCAGGAGTTTTTTTAGTAATTTCACTATAATCTAAAACTGTCATGTTTCTTCTTGATGGTGTATAGGCTTTGAAATGTTTCATTCCCATTTTTTTCTCCTCTCTCGAATTTATGAAAAACTTCGTCTTACGTTGTCAATCTTCGCAAATGTTTCCTCGATATACACTCGTATTATCTCGTCAACATTATACTCGATTTCCTAGTAATACTCGTTTTTGCTAAATTCTCTACTCTACTTTCTTAATAAATTTACGGATTTTTTCCTGCTCCGTATTGCAGATAAAATTTATTTTCCGGGTTATTTCCCGATAGTTTTTTACAATTATAAAACGGATTTAAATCACGCCGTCTTTTAACTCCACTTTCCTAAGACAAATCAAAAATGGTAGATTGCTAGGAAAACAAGTAAAAATTTTTGAGATAGTACTTTGTGTACATCGAAAAAATTTTTATGAAGTTTGACAACGCAAGATGCCGTTTTTCATTTGTCTTAAGCTCCCATAAATTCATCAATAGAATCTTTATACTTCTTACTTAATTTAACTTCTTTTCCACCTTTAGCAAGGTAAGATTTTTCTGAAGCATTTGTATCTATTGTAACGATTGCTTTTTTCCAGTCAGATGTTTTTCCAACATTTCTTCCAACTCTTTTTTCTTTTCCTTTAACCATTACTGTATTAACATTTAATACCTTAACTTCAAATAATTTTTCTACAGCATTTTTTATGTCTATTTTTGTAGCTTTTTTATTTACTTTAAAAGTGTACTTTCCTTCTTGTATTCCATCGCTACTTTTTTCAGTAACAACTGGAGCTATTATTATATCTTCTGCCACCATTATGCGTACACCTCCTCTAATTTTTTAACAGTATCTAATGTAATAACAAGATTTTTGTATTTTAATAAATCATATACATTTATTGTATTTACTAGAGTTGTTTTTACTCCTTCAATATTTCTTGCTGATTTTTGTACTGTTTCATTCTTTTCTGGTAATAGGATTAATGTTTTTCCTTCTACCTTTAGGTTGTCTAAAGCTTTAACCATTTCTTTAGTTTTAATTTCTTTTAATGGTAAGCTATCTACAACTACTAATTCTTTTTCTAATACTTTTGAGCTTAAGCAAGATTTAATTGCTAATCTCTTTTCTTTCTTATTTACAGTATATTTGTATGAACGAGGTTTTGGACCTAAAGCTATACCACCTTTAATCCATTGTGGAGCTCTAATGCTTCCTTGTCTTGCTCTACCTGTTCCTTTTTGTCTCCAAGGTTTTCTACCACCACCACTAACTTCTGCTCTTGTTTTAGTGCTTTGTGTACCTTGTCTTTGATTAGCTAAAAAGTTAACTAAAACGCTATGTACAACAGCTTCATTTGGTTCAATACCAAATATTTCGTCTTTTAAGTCAACTGTGCTAACTTTTTTACCTTGTATATCATATACATCTATTTTAGGCATTTCGTTTCTCCTCCTTCTCTATTTTGATTTTACACTTGATTTTAATTTTAGTATTGCACCTTTTGCTCCTGGCACACTACCTTTAACTAATATTACGTTTTTGTCTAAATCTACTCTTACAACTTCTAGGTTTAATATTGATATTGTTTGAGCTCCCATGTGTCCTGGTAATCTCTTACCTTTGAAAACTCTACCTGGTGTTGATGTTGGTCCCATTGAACCTGGTCTTCTATGATACATAGAACCATGTCCCATTGGTCCTCTAGATTGTCCATGACGTTTAATAACACCTTGGAAACCTTTTCCTTTTGAAGTTCCTTGAATATCTATTTTATCTCCAGCTGTGAATATGTCAGCTTTTAATTCTTGACCAACTGTTAAACCTTCTACTGAATTTAATCTAAATTCTCTTAAATGTTTTTTAGGTGTAACATTTACTTTTGTAAAATGTCCTTTTGCAGGTTTTGTTAATTTCTTTTCTTTGATATCTCCAAATCCTAATTGAACTGCTTGATATCCATCTGTTTCTACTGTTTTTACTTGTGCTACAACACAAGGTCCAGCTTCTATAACTGTTACTGGAATAACTTTTCCTGACTCATCAAATATTTGAGTCATACCGATTTTCTTTCCGATTAATCCTTTATTCATTTTTTCCTCCTAACTATTGGCTGATATATTGTATTGCATTTTAAAAATGTTATACCAGCTTGGTTTTGATTAATTCTTATAACTTAATTT
Source organism: uncultured Clostridia bacterium (assembly GCA_944391835.1). Taxonomy (GTDB): domain Bacteria; phylum Bacillota; class Clostridia; order TANB77; family CAG-508; genus CALXVA01. The sequence goes on from CALXVA010000001.1 coordinate 63,233, forward strand.
CTATATCTACACCTGCTGGTAAATCTATTTTCTTTAGATTGTCAACAGTTTTTTGTGTAGGATAAAGAATATCAATAACTCTTTTGTGTGTTCTCATTTCAAATTGTTCTCTTGAATCTTTGTGTTTGTGTGGAGAACGTAAAATTGTTATAACTTCTTTTTCTGTTGGTAATGGAATAGGACCAGATACTTTTGCTCCTGTTTTTTTAGCAGTATCTACTATTATTTGAGCAGACTGTTCTAAAACAACGTGATCATAAGCCTTTAATCTTATTCTAATTTTTTCGCTTGTTACAGCATTTTCCTTCTTTGTTGCCATTTAAAAATTCCCTCCTTAATATAATTTATTAGTCGGTCGGAAGTTATAAACGCACCCTGGTGTTTTGAATGTCACCAATATAAAAACCCAAGTTATGCATGATTTTCTTGGGATAAGTGCTTGATTTTATACTTACCGCCTTGGTCTTTGCCACGACATACTCCATAAGAGTTCCCTCCATCAACGCTTAGAACCCCAAGCATTGTGTAGCCACATCTTACTTCATCGCCAAATTCATGCTTAAATATTATATAATGAATAAAGCCAAAAGTCAACACTTTTGGCTAATTTTTCTAAAATTACCCCCTCCCTATTGAATTTTACTTCCATTTTATGTATAATAGTCCCATACATTTTAAATTAAGAAGGGATGATGTATTATGGATACTACTTTAGTAAAAAACTTGTACAGAAACATTGATGAGTACGACCAAAAAGAAGTTAAGCTATCTGGTTGGGTACGTACATTAAGAGATTCTAAAAATTTTGGATTTATTGAATTAAATGATGGAAGCTTTTTTAAAAACGTTCAAATCGTTTTTGATGATAAATTAAATAATTTTGAGGAAATTAGAAAATTGTCTATTAGTTCTTCTATAATAGTAGAAGGACAAGTTGTAAAAACAGAAAATGCGAAACAACCTTTTGAGATAAAAGCTAGCAAAATTGATGTAGTAAATCTAGCAGATTTAGATTACCCACTTCAAAAGAAAAAACATTCTTTTGAATACTTAAGAACTATTGCACATTTGCGTCCAAGAACAAATACATTCAATGCAGTATTTAGAGTAAGGTCTGTACTTTCTTATGCAATACACAAATTCTTTCAAGAAAAAGGATTTGTATATGTTCATACTCCAATAATTACAGGTAGTGACTGTGAGGGTGCCGGAGAAATGTTTAGAGTTACTTCATTAGATATGGACAACCTACCTAAAGCAGAAGATGGAAGTGTAGATTTTTCTCAAGACTTTTTTGGAAAATCTTCTCATTTGACAGTTAGTGGACAACTTGATGTAGAAACTTTTGCACATGCATTTAGAAATGTGTATACATTTGGGCCTACTTTTAGAGCCGAAAACTCAAACACTGTAAAGCATGCTGCAGAATTTTGGATGATAGAGCCAGAAATATGCTTTGCAGATTTAAACGACGATATGGATTTAGCAGAAGAAATGATTAAGTACATTATTACTTATGTTAGAGAAAATGCTCCTGAAGAAATGGAATTCTTTAATAAGTTTATTGATACAGGATTATTTGAGAAATTAGATAATGTAGTAAATTCTGATTTTGGAAGAATTACATATACTGATGCAATTAAAGAACTAGAAAAAGTAAACGACAAATTCGAATTTCCTGTTCACTGGGGAACTGATATTCAAACAGAGCATGAAAGATATTTAAGTGAAGTTGTATTTAAACGTCCTGTATTTGTTACAGATTACCCAACCGAAATTAAAGCCTTTTATATGAAGCAAAATTCTGATGGAAAAACAGTTGCCGCAGCTGATTTATTAGTTGCAGGAATCGGAGAAATAATTGGTGGTAGCCAAAGAGAAGATGATTTTGAAAAACTATCTAAGAGAATGAAAGAATTAAACCTTTCTGAAGAAGATTATTGGTGGTACCTAGACTTACGTAAATATGGTAGTTGTCCACATTCAGGTTTCGGTTTGGGATTTGAAAGAATGATGATGTATTTAACAGGTATTCAAAATATTAGAGACGTGCTACCTTTCCCAAGGACACCAAAGAATTGCGAATTTTAATGTTAAAAATTTGATATATATATAATTTATAGTATGGGGCAGATATTTTCTGCTCCATTATTATTTTTGTTTATGTCTGTTTTCTATCTATAAAGCCTTTTTTCATTCATTTACCAAAATTCACATCAAATAAAATTTTCTAAAAGCCCTGTAATTTGCCTTTTTCCCCTATTAGTAGTATAATATAAGTATGCTATATTTTTATAGTTGTATAGTGAACAGAAACACCAAATAAAGAAATGAGGTAACAACATGAGTGAAATCTACAAAATTGAGCTACCCTTGTATCGTGACGTTCCTCGGAGTTTTCGGAGTTTCATCTCCGAACTCTCCAAATCCGATGTAGAGCTCTGCAACTTGGCCAATTACATGGTCAAGTTTGAAACCACCACAAAAGGTGAAGAACGTTTGACGTTCTATCCGTTTCTCAGCACGGCTGACGAAAAGCTAAAAAAGGCATCAATACCTGTCAGAATGTTGTGTAACAACTTGAAACTTCCTACTGTTAGGGAGAGAAAGCAAATCAGCCTGTTCGCGACGAAATTCAACATGCTCTCATCAGTGGTGGGAGCTCGAAGAAGCCGGAAGTGCGTCTTCCGAATCGGAATTACCGAAATCACCCTCGAAAATGAGGGTAAGTACCCAAAGGCCAAAGCTATACTAACCGTCATTTTTGAGACAAAGGAATTGGCTTTGTCTATGGCTGTCGACAACCTATTTAAGGTCCTCAGCTGAATCTCTGTTCACCCAGGTAGCTTATTAGTTTAAGCGCCCGAAAAACCACCATACTTTCATAGTATGGTGGCTCTAATTTTTATATTTATTATTCTGCTGAATTGTTTTCAGCTTCAGGAGCTTCATAAGCTTCTAATATAGCTTTTTGAATTTTCTCTCTTGTCTCTGGATTTATTGGATGAGCTATATCTTTGAATTCTCCGTTTGGAGTTTTTCTGCTAGGCATAGCTATAAATAATCCATCTTGACTCTCGATAACTTTTATGTCGTGTACAACGAACTCATTATCGAATGTTACAGAAGCAACAGCTTTCATTCTGTTCTCTGAATTTACTTTTCTTAAACGTACATCTGTTATTTGCATATTGCGCACCTCTTTCTTAAAGTTTTAAAAATATTTGTACATTAGTTGTCATTTGTGACTATTTTCTATGTACTACTATATTATTCTCCAAAAACATTTTTTTTCCTTCTATTTTTTATATTTTTCTACAAATTATTTATTTCACAAAATCCCACTTTTATCATATACTATATTGAAAATATTCAAAAAAAAGTATATAATAGGTATGATTTAGGCTTTATATAAGTATAGGGAGTGTTCAAAATGATAGAAATTGAAGATTTAAAACCATATAAACACATACACCTTATAGGAATTGGTGGAGTAAGCATGAGCGGTATTGCAGAAATTTTACATGCTTGTGGCTTTATAGTTACAGGTTCTGATGCTTCTCAATCAGAGAATACAGATAGACTTATAAAAAACCATATTCCTGTTAAAATAGGTCATGATTTAGAGAACTTGGAAAAAGCTAATTTAGTTGTTTATAGCGCTGCTATAAACAAAGACGATGTAGAATTAGTTAGAGCTAAAGAATTAAATATTCCTATGATAGAAAGAGGTACTTTTTTAGGAATACTAACAAAATCTTTTAAGAATACTATCTGTGTTTCAGGTACTCATGGAAAAACAACTACAACTTCTATGATTTCGTTATGTTTTTTGGAAGCTGGAAAAGATCCCTCTATCCAAGTAGGTGCTTATTTAAAACAATTAGATGCAAATTATAGAGTTGGAAAAAGTGACTACTTTATAATAGAAGCTTGTGAATATGTAGAAAGTTATTTAAAACTATTTCCAAAAGTTGAAGTTATTTTAAACATAGACAATGATCATTTAGATTATTTTGGAAGCTTAGAAAATATTGTTACATCATTTAGTAATTACATAAAGCTTATACCCGATGATGGACTTTTAGTTATAAACTGGGACGATGATAATTGCAGAAAGATTGCCAAATATACTAATGCTAAAGTATTAACATATGGCATCAAAAATGAAAATGCAAATTTTGTTGCTAGAAATATTGTTTTTAATAATAACGGATTTCCTACTTTTGATGTATATTATAACAATACATTCTATAAAACAATAACATTGTCTATTCCTGGAATGCATAATGTTATGAACGCACTTGCTTGTATTGCAGTATGTTATAATTACGGTTTGGAAAGGGAAGATATAAAAAATGCATTATTAAAATATACAGGTGCACATAGAAGGTTTGAGTATAAAGGTAGTTTCAATGATGTAAATGTCTATGATGATTATGGCCATCATCCTACTGAAATTATCGCTACTTCAAATGCTTTAAAGCAAAAAAAGTACAATAAATCTTGGGTAATTTTTCAACCTCATACATATAGTAGAACTAAAAATTTACTAAACGATTTTGCAAAAGCTCTAATAAATTTTGATAACATAATAGTTACAGATATTTATGCAGCTAGAGAAAGCAATACTTACAATATATCTTCTAAGGATTTAGTAGATAGAATTACCTCTTTAGGTCGTAAAGCTTTATATATTCAAGATTTTGACAAAATTGTAAAATACGTAAAAGAGAATGCAAAGCCAGGCGATATTGTCCTTACTTTAGGAGCAGGAACAATTACAAATATAGGGCCTATGCTTGTTGAGCAAGAAGTAAATTAGTACATCTAATTATTTAAGAAAATGTTAATAGCTTTGCTTTAATATTTATGTTATAATTTTATTGAGGTGGTAGCATTTGAAGATTTTAAGAAACGTACTAATAATTATTCTAGCAATTATTCTAATAGTTGGACTTACTTTATACATTGCAGGAGATAACATGTATAAGAATGCTCTAGCAGGAAATACATTAGAAGATGTAATAGAAGAAATACAATCGGAACCTAATTATATAGAATACGAGGATTTACCTCAGAATTATATAAATGCTGTAATTGCGGTAGAAGATCATAGATTTAGAGAACATGGTGCAATAGATTTAGTTGCAATTGCAAGAGCAATATATGTTAATATAAGTACCTTTTCTCTTCGTGAGGGCGGAAGCACAATAACTCAACAAGTTGCTAAAAATATTTTTTATATAACAGAAGATAATCCTGTTGTAAGAAAATCGGCTGAAGTACTTACTGCATTCGATTTAGAAAATACCTATACTAAGAACGATATTTTGGAATTATATGTAAATACAATTTACTTTGGAGATGGCTATTACGGAATTGAAGAAGCTTGTCAGGGATATTTAAACAAGGATGCTACTGAGATGACTCTAGCAGATTGCACTATGATGGCTGGTATTCCAAATGCACCTAGTGTATATGCTCCTACCGCCAATCCAGATTTAACAAGAGACCGTCAGGAGAAAGTAATTTCTTCTATGGTAGAATATAACTATCTTTCTGAAACAGATGCAGATAGTTTGATTAATAGTTTAGATGAGTATTATGATGATTTAAGCGAATTATTGGCAACTGAGTAATGTTCTTAAGCTTTTCAGAATTATATTTGAGCAAAAAAGTTATCCACATTTTTTGATTTTTTGTGGATAACTTTTTTTGTGCTATCATATCTTACACAAACTCTTCCCAAACCAAATTCGCTAAATCTAAACCTTGATTTGTTAGTTTGATTGTATCTCCGTCTATTTCTACTAAATTTTCATTTACTAGTTTTTCAAGTTCTTTCCTATATAAAAATATTGGATTTTCTCCAAACTTATTCTTAAAATCCTGTATATGAACACCATCAATCTTGCGTAATCCTAGTAACATAAATTCTTGCATCTTGCTAGTTTTATTTTGTTTTTCGTGAAATATAATATTATCTACTTCATTTCCTGTTTCATAATTGTTTATATATTCTTCTATTGTATCTACATTAGAATATCGTACATTATTTGTGTATGAATGTGCTGCTGCGCCTATTCCAATGTACTCTTCTTGGTTCCAACAAGCTAAATTATGCTTAGATTCATATCCTTTTTTTGCGAAATTAGATATTTCATAATGTGTATATCCCGCCTCTTCTAGTTTTGTTTTTACTAGCCAATACATTTTTCTTTCTATCTCGTCACTTGGCAGTGTAATTTCATTTGCTTCTAGTTTATTATAAAAAGGAGTTCCTTCTTCTAAAATTAGCGAATATGTTGAAATATGTTCTGGTGACAGCTTAATAATATTGTTTATACTTTCTTCTACATCTTCTATAGTTTGATTAGGAATTCCTAACATTAAATCCACATTTATATTTTCAAATCCAATTTTTCTAGCAGTATTATATGTATTTAAAAAATCAGTATATGTATGTATTCTTCCAAGAGTTTTTAAAATTCTATCGTTAGTTGATTGTAGCCCGATGCTTAATCTATTTATTCCACATTTCTTATATTCTTTTAATTTTGCTTCGTCTACTGTACCAGGGTTCACTTCAATTGTAATCTCTGTATTTCCAATTTTATTTGCAACATCTTCAGTAGTTTTTATATTATTAGCTAAATTTGCAATATTGTTATTTGTATTATCAATACTTTGATGATTGAATAATTGTTTTATAAGCTCATCATTCGTACTATTATTTTTTTCTAAATTATCTATATCACCTAATACAAAATATTGTTTTATAGTTTCTAGAATTTCAGAAATATATTTAGCAAGTATAATTGATGGAGTTCCACCACCTATGTATATACTTTTTACTATTACTAAATCGTCTCTTCCCTCTTCATAGTCCTTTCTATTGCCTTCTCCTACTTCCTGTAATTCGTATTTAACCCATTTTATATACTGTTCAATTAAGCTTTCTTTTCCTGTGTATGATTTAAAATCACAATACTCACATTTTTTCTTACAAAATGGTATGTGCACATAAATTCCAATATTCTTTGTTCCCATTTCTACTCCTTTTTGGCACCTTTGTGCCTGGCACCAAAGTGCCATTTGGCACTTATGGGGACAGGTTGCACAAATTATCTTTTATAATTTTGAAGACCTGCCCTAATTGATGATTGACCTGTTTCATTTAGACCTGTCCCCAAACCCGACATCTTTGTCGTAAAAGAGCCTGTCCCCAAACCCGACAAAATCCCTAAGATGACATTTTTACTATTGTTTGTAGTCTATAATTCACACCAGATTTTCCTACTGGTTCTGTTAACATTTTGCCTAGTTCTGTTAAAGATGCTTCTGGATTTTTTATTCTTAGTTCTGCTATTTCTTTTAAGTTGTCTGGCAGTTTGTTGAATTTTCCTTCCTTCTTTAATTTGTTTATTGCTTCTATTTGTTTTACTGCTGCGCCTACTGTTTTTGATAAGTTTGCTGTTTCGCAGTTTACTATTCTATTAACATTATTTCTCATATTTCTATAAACTCTAATATCTTCAAATTTAAGCACAGAATTACTTGCACCTACAAATGCCAAGAATTTAGATATTTCTTCTCCATCTTTTGAATATATTATGCATTTTGATGCTTTTTTTGATTTAGCTAATTCTATTTCTTTTTCTGTTTTTTCTACCTTTTCTGTTTTTTCTGCTTTCTGTACTTTTTCTGTGTTTAGCATTTTAAAGTTTATACCGTATTTTTCTAATATGTTTATAACTTCTTTTGCTACATTTTCTCCTTTTAATGCAATTTCTATATGGTACTTATTTTTAGGGTTGTTTATTGTTCCTCCTCCTAAAAAAGTCCCCCTCACAAATGCCTTTTCTTCGTTTTCATTTGCTTCTATTTTATATTCTTCAAACATATATTTAATAAATATACTTTGCTCTTTTTGTATTGTTATTGTAAAATTCTTTCCTACAATATCAATGTTATACTTTTGTATACTTAAATTATTTAGCAATTTTGCAAATCTATTTATGTTGTACTCGCTCTCTGTAGAAAATTTTATACAAGATTTTCCTGTACTTGTAGAAGCTAATGTAGCAGCTAATGTAGCAGACACATTATTACTATTCAAGTATCCATACATTTCTGCTTTTACACAATTTTTATTAGCTAAATTAGATAATTTACTTAGTTCTTCTTTAACATCCGTAGAAAATGACATTACTACCTCCTTTTTACTTCAATAACTCTATCTTGTCCATTTAAATCTTTAACGCATTTTATTTCTATATATTTATCAACATATTCTTTAAAAATGTTACTTACACTTTCTTTTTGATTGTATCCTATTTCTACTAATATGTATCCTCCACTCTTTAGGTGTTTATAGCCTTCTTTCGCTATTATTCTATAGAAATCTAATCCATCTATTCCTCCATCTAAGGCTAGATGTGGTTCATTTTGCACCTCTTTTGATAACGTGGTTATTGTCGCTTTTTCTATATATGGTGGATTTGACACTATAATATCAAAGTTATTTTCTTCAATATTTTGAAACATATCTGATATTATAAATTTTACTTTTGCATTATTTTCTTTAGCATTTCTTTTAGCTACATCTATTGCTTTTTCACTTATATCTGATGCATATATTTCTATGTTGCATTTGTTTTGCAAGTAATTCTCTAAAGAAATTGCTATTGCACCACTTCCTGTGCACAAATCTAGAATTTTTATATTTTGACTTAGCAGTTTGTTATTTGCAGTTACTGTTCTTATCGTTTTCTCTACCAATATTTCAGTATCAGGCTGAGGTATTAGAACATTTTCGTCAACATAGAAATATAAGCCCATAAATTCTTGTTTATGTGTAATATATTGTATTGGCTTTCCTTCTATTATTTTATCTAAATATGATATATATCTTTGTTCTAAGTCATGTTGAACTTCTTTTTTACTATTTATTATGAGTTCAGTTTTATCCATATTTAGTATATACTGTAGTAGTATCTCTGATTTAAAGTTAGAATCTTCTACATTATTTCCTATTAACTTTTTTCTTCCAAAATTTCTTAATTTTTGTATGTCCAATTTTTTATTCTCCTAAAACATTTTTCTTTTTTTATTCTATAAACTTTTATTTCGGTTCCAAATGCCAATTTTTTTATTCTTTATATACAAAAAAATACCCCCACATTAGCCGCAAGATGAATGAAATTTTAAGAGCCTGTTTTCACAGGTGGGTGTCTTGTTGAATGCTCCTGGGTTTCTTACTATTGAAAAATGTAAGCTTACACGCCACATCCAAAGGCGGACTCCCTTTAATCTATTGTTGGTTCTAAAATTCCAGTCTACACGCACTACGCAGGGAATTAAAATATTTACTTATCTTTAATGTACTTATATGATACCACACTAACAAATCTTTTTCAAGTACTTTTTTGTTTTTTTACAAGATGTTCACACAGAACATTTGCAATTCATTTTTTCAATCTTCACTATCAATGTATTTTTTATGTAACTATGAGTTGTAGTTTTATAGCATAATCTCTCTTTTCAATGTTTTATCTTTTACACTACCAATTCCAATAAATACACCTTTGCTATTATATATTCTGTATAATCCTTCTGACAAGCCATAAGTTAATTTAACTCCATTAGAAAACAACCCTAATTTTCTGTCATTTAAACTTATGCAATTATTATTCCCATATATATTTATAAATATTCTTTCTATCGGTATTATGTATTTATTTAACTCCTCTGGATTATTTTTGTTTTGCTCTAGCTCCTCTACGCTTATACTATTCTCTATATTAAATATTCCAACCTTGGTTCTATTTAATTCTTTCATATATCCTATTGTTCCAAGTCTTTGTGCAATATCTTCACATAGACTTCTTATATATGTACCTTTAGAACAATGCACCGTAAAAGTAATTGTATTCTCTTTTTGGTTAATTGTTCCCAATTTAATTTCGTAAATTTCTATTTCTCTTGCTTCTAGTTCTATTTGGACATTTTTTCTTGCATACTCATATAGTTTTTTACCGTTTACTTTTATAGCAGAATACATTGGCGGTACTTGCTTCTGCTTCCCTATAAATCCATTTAGCACATCTAAAACTTTTTCTTTTTCTAAGAGATTATCTGCCACTTCTTTCTCTTCTATTATTTTTCCCTCTAAATCTGCTGTATCTGTTTTGATACCTAATTTTAGTACTACTTCATATTCTTTATCGTGATTTATTAAATATTGTGATAGTTTTGTTCCTTTTCCTACTAAGATTGGCAAGAGACCTGTTGCATTTGGATCTAAAGTTCCTATATGTCCAGTTTTTTCATTTAGAATATGTTTTACTTTATTTACAACATTATTTGAAGTACAGTTTTTTGCTTTATTTATTAGTATAATTCCGTCCATCTCTATCCTTTCAAGAAGCGTGGACAAAAGGGACAGTCCTTTTTGTCCACACTTTTTTAATTTGTTACATATATAACACTTTTTTATTTATTACATATTTAATGTGGACAAAAAGGACTGTCCCTTTTGTCCACGCCTCTTAAATAACCGACTTAATTTGCCTTAAAATCTTCTCTTTAGCCTGTTCTATATTGCATTGCATTGACGCTCCTGCTGCACGTATGTGCCCTCCACCGCCAAGCAATATGCACACATCAGATACATTTACATATTCGTTTGACCTCATAGATACCTTACAACCTTTATCTGTTTCACGTAAAAATATAGATACTTCTACTCCTTCTATATCTCTGCCAGTCTCAACTATTCCTTCATGATCTCCACTTTGAGCCCCAACTTTTTCTGCATCTTCTTTAGTTATATATGTAAATGCCACTTTTCCATCTTCATAAAATTCTAACCTGTTTGCAGCTATTCTATTTAATTCAAAATTTGGTCTTGTTTTTATTTGTAACACTCTTCTATATATTTTCGAAACATTTATTCCCATATTTAAAAGCCATGCAACAAATTCAAAAGTTTCGGCTGTTACACCCGAATATTTAAATCCTCCTGTATCTGTTATTATTCCTGTTAATAGGCATGTTCCTATTTCTTTAGTAATATCCACTTTAAGATATCTTAGCACTACTATAAGTACCTGTGCACATGCTGGTGCATCAGGGCTTACGTAATTATAGTCTCCAAACATAGTATTTGAACTATGATGGTCTATGTTTATTTTTACTTTTGCATCTTCAAAGTACTTAGCAAATCCATTTAGCATTTTTATTGTAGCACAGTCCACAGAAATTGCTAAATCATATTTTTCTATATTAGATTCTTTCTTTATTTCGTCTGTACTTGGCAAAAACTCAAAAGTACGTGGATATTCTGGTATTATTACATCTGGATTTTTTCCTATTTGCTTTAGTGAATTATATAATGCTAAGGCTGAACCTATAGCATCTCCATCAGGATTTTCATGAGTTAATATTGCTATAGTCTCAGCATTATTTATTTCTTCTAAAATATTATCTAATGTGCTCATTTACTTTCCTCTTTCTCTTTTATTAATTAATCTCTTTATTAAAACAATGCCTCTTGCTGAATAATAAACTCTATTACTAATCAACAAAAGTTATTATCAATTCTATATTTATCATATTTAATCTTCTTTATTTACATTAAGTTCTTTTAATATTGAGTCTATTCTAGCTCCATACTCCAATGAGTCGTCTATTTCAAAAACCAACTCTGGTGTAATTCTTAAATTTACTGTTTTAGCTAGTCTTGACCTTATAAAACCAGAGGATTCCTTTAGGCCCTCCATTGTTTTATTTACGTTTTTAGAATTTAGTATACTTACATATACTTTAGCATATTTAAAATCTGGAGTTATTTTAACCCTTGTTACACTAAGCATACCTGTAACATTTGGATTCTTAAGTTCATAATTAAGCACTTGACTCAATTCTTTTTTTAACTCCTCATTAATTCGATTCAATCTTGCTTCATTCTTAGGCACTATTATCTCCTCCTTTTTATTACACAATAATGTCTTATTTTACATCTAAGCTAGTTTTTCGAGTTAGAGTGGCTTCTATAAAAGTATGAAAATATGGAATGGAGAGTACTTTGAGTATAGAAATTCTTAATTGATTTTATGGAAAGAGTTCATCTTTGATGGAAGGGTGCCATAAAATCAATGTAGAATTTCTACGAAAAAGTAACTGGACCGACATATTTGAAATACTTTTTAGAAGTCTACTCTAACTCTTGTCAATATTCTTTATTATGAATACTCATTTTTGAATGAAATTATCTTCAAAATGCACCTATCTCTTGACTTCCTCCATAACATATACCTCAATAATGTCTCCCTCTTTAATGTCATTATAGTTTTCTATTTGAATACCACATTCAAAACCTTTTGTAACTTCTTTAACATCATCTTTAAAACGTTTTAATGATGCAAGTTTTCCATCATGTATTACTACATTGTCACGAATTACTCTTACTCCAGCATTTCTTTCTACTTTTCCGTCTAATACATAAGCACCTGCAATAGTTCCAACACTAGATAGTTTGAATGTTTGTCTTACTTCTACGTTTCCTATTACTTTTTCCTCATATACTGGTGCAAGCATTCCTTTCATTGCAGCTTCAACATCTTCTATTGCATTATATATTACAGAATATTGTTTTATTTCTATTCCATCTTTTTCTGCCATGTCCTTTGCTGCTAAGCTTGGTCTTACATTAAATGCTATAATTATTGCTTTTGCTGCTTTTGCTAGTTGTACATCAGATTCTGAAACAGCTCCAACTGCTGAATGTATAACTCTTACCTTTACCTCTTCGTTAGTCAATTTTTCTAATGACTGTTTTAGTGCTTGAGCTGTACCTTGAACATCTGCTTTAACAATTATTGCAAGTTCTTTTAAGTTTTCGCTTTCCATTTTTTCAAATAGATTACTTAAAGTTACTTTGCTTTGTTCTGCTAATTCTTTTTCTCTTTCTTGACGTTTTCTCTTTTCTATTAGGTGTTTTGCCATCTTTTCGTCTTTTACCTCATAGAAAGTATCGCCTGCTTCTGGTACATTTGTTAATCCCATTACTTCAACTGGAGTAGAAGGACCAGCTTTTTTAATTTTTTGACCTTTATCGTTTTTCATACCTCTTATTCTACCTATTGAAGTTCCAACCACGATAGTATCTCCTACATCTAATGTTCCTCTTTGCACTAATATTGATGCTATAGGTCCTTTAGATTTATCAAGTCTTGCTTCTATAACTGTACCTTTAGCTTGCTTTCTTGGGTTTGCTTTAAGTTCTTTTACATCTGCTACAAGAAGTACCATTTCAAGTAAATTTTCTATATTTATATGCTTTTTAGCAGATATTGGAACATATATTGTATCTCCTCCCCATTCTTCTGGTACTAACTCATATTCCATCAATTCTTGTTTTATCTTATCTACATTTGCTCCTGGTAAGTCTATTTTATTTACAGCAACTATAATTGGAATCTCTGCTGCTTTTGCATGGTTTATAGCTTCTACTGTTTGAGGCATTACTCCATCATCTGCTGCTATAACTAATATTGCTATATCTGTTATTTGAGCACCTCTTGCTCTCATACTTGTAAATGCTTCATGTCCTGGTGTATCTAAGAATGTAATTTCTCTACCATTTACATTTACCATATAAGCACCAATATGTTGTGTAATTCCTCCTGCTTCTCCTTCTATTACATTTGTGCTTCTTATTGCATCTAGTAATGAAGTTTTACCATGGTCAACGTGTCCCATAACAACAACTACTGGTGGTCTTGGCTCTAAATCCTCTGGTGCATCTTCTGTATCATCAAATAAGATATCTTCTTCTTTTACTTCTGTCTTTTTATTTGCTGTAATTCCAAATTCGCTAGCAACTAAAAATGCTGTGTCAAAGTCTAAAGTATTATTTATCGTAGCCATTATTCCTAAAGTAAATAATTTTTTAATTACTTCTGCAGTAGTCTTTTTCATTTCTTGTGCTAAGTCTTTTACTGTAATATTTTCTGGAATAGTAATTTCTTTAAGTTCAAATATTTTTTGTTTGTTTCTTTGCTCATCATCTTTTTGAACTTTCTTTTTGTTTTTCTTCCCTCTTGCTGTAGTTAAATCATAATATTCAAGCATTCCACCATCTTGCTCTGTAAACATATTTGATAAGCTATCAACTTGCTTTAAATCTTTTAGTTTACCAGTATCAAATTCTTCAAATTGACTACTTCTTCTTGATTTATTAGCTTTTTTAATTGATTTAGCTTCATCATATTGACGACTAGCTTTTTGCTTATCTATTGCTTTGCTACTATAATCTCTCTGATTTTCTTTTTCTGCAATCTCGGTTGTCATTATATTTTTAATGTTTTTGTCTATTCCCTTTTCATCTAATGGTCTTCTATTATTATTGTTTCCAAATCTATTATTTTGATTGTTTCTAAAGTTATTATTTCCGTTTTGACCATTTCTATTAAATTTTTCATTATTTTGATTATTATTTCTATAATTTTGGTTTCTGTCATTTCTCATATTATTGTTCCTAAAATTCTGATTTCTATTGTTTCCTCTCTCATTATTATATCTATTGTTGTTAGCATTATTATAGTTATTTTGATTTTTATGTTGGTAATTATTCTCTCTAAAATCCTTTTTAGGAGTAATAATATTTTCTTTTGAAGTAATTTCTTGCTTAACCTCTTTTTTATCTTCTACTTCTACAGTCTCTTTTGGTTTAGCTTTGCTTACTTCTTCTATTTTAGCTTCTTCCTTAATTTCTTCTTTTACTTCTGGCTTTTCCTCTTTAACTTCTTCTTTCTTTTCTTCTACTACTTCTTTAACCTCTTTTTTAGGCTCTTCTTTTGGTTTTAGTCCAAACAGTTCGCTAACAGTAAGTGGTTTTGTTTGTCTGTTTCTATATACAATATTGTAGTCGTTTTTATTTCTTCTTTCCACAAATCCAACATCTTTTTTATTATTTTCATGGATTTTATTCTCATTTTCGGCCTTTTTTTCTTCTTCCTCCGAAATTATAACTTCACGTCTAATAATAACAGGAGTCTCACTTTTTTTAGTATTTGAAGAAGTAGTATCTTTTTTTGAGTTCCTAGAATTTTGATTACTTTCTTCTTTCTTTCCAGTTTTTTGCTTTCCTGAAATACTTTCTTTTATTTTTTTAGCTTGTTCTTCATCAACAGCACTTAAATGGCTAGTTACATCCATTCCTAAATCATTTGCTATTTTTATTATTTCTTTACTTGTTATCCCTACTTCTTTTGCTATTTCGTGTATTTTTACCTTACCCAATAGCTTCACCCCCATTTATTATTTTTATAATTTCTTTTGAAAAATTTATGTCTTTAATGCCTATAATAGCTTTGTTAGACTGTCCTATCGCTTTACTTAATTCATCTATATTTAAAATTTCAAAAATTGGTACATCTTTTTCCTTACAAATATTTTTAAAATTCATTTTTGTCCTTTCTGCTGCATCTGTCGCAATAATTATTAGTTTAACTTTCTTACTCTCTAATTCTTGCTTACAAGCCTCTGTTCCAAATATTAACTTTCCAGCTCTTCTTGCTAAGCCTAATAATCCACAAATTTTTTTATCTATCAATAATTACACCTCTTAAGCTTTCATAAATTTCTTCTGATATTTTTGTTTCAAATACTCGTTCTAACCTTTTAGATTTAACAGCTTTTTCTAGGCAGGATATATTATTACAGATATATGCCCCTCTTCCATTTGCTTTTCCTGTTTTATCTATACTAATAACCCCTTCTTTATTTTTTACTATGCGTATTAAGTCTTTTTTATCTTTTTTAGAATTACACCCCATACAGGTTCTTTGCGGTAAACTTTTCAATAAAATCCCTCTTTTCTATTTTATTCAGCTTGCCCCATATTATTCTTCATTAGAATCTTTTGAAACTTCTTCTACATCTTCTATTTCTGCATTTTTGCTTAAGTTTGCAAGCATCTCTCTAAATTGTGATTCGCTCTTAATATCAATTTTCCAATTTGTAAGTCTTGCAACTAATCTTGCATTTTGTCCAGCTTTTCCTATTGCTAATGATAATTGGTCATCCCTAACGATTACTTGTGCAAATTTTTCT
>CALXVA010000002.1 GCA_944391835.1 uncultured Clostridia bacterium
TCTAAGCTTAATAGTTTTAATAAAGCTTTATTTTTCATTGAATTTTTTAACACATTCTCTGCTATTTCTGTTTCTTTGTTTAATTTTTTTAATAAATCAAGAAACATTTCAGCATTTGTATAGAATATTTGTAAAAGCATTCTACTCTTTTTATATGTAATTATATTTTTCATTTTTTTATTTTGTAAATCCTCTAGAATTGGATTTTTATTTAATGATACAGTTATGATGTAATCATCTCTAACAAAAATAATTCCTATAGGTGTTGTACTATACACTTTTGCTCCAGATTCAATTTCTGTTATTGGAGTATCTATAATGAATAATATTGTATTATCGTCATCTTCTGTATCAATTCTGGCTTTTTCTTCTGGATCTAATGCATATCTAATAAAATCTTCTTGCATATTTATATTTTCACATATTGTTTTTATTTCTTCGTCACTCGGTGAAACTACGTTAATCCAATTTCCTCTACTAAATTCTTTTGTTTCCTCTGTTACATTTGTTTCCATATTAGTTTTATACATTTTAAACATAGTTATCACCCCTTAGGATAATATATTAACATAAGTTTAGGCTTATTACAACTTAAATTTGAAAAAATATTGACAAATTCGATTATTGGAATTATAATATTTATGTTGTTGTAACATTTTAAGTGTAATGCTCTACTTATTTAAGAGTCAATTTTTACAACACATAATTTAATTATGCGCCATTAGCTCAGTTGGTAGAGCAGTTGACTCTTAATCAAATGGTCGGAGGTTCGAATCCTCTATGGCGCACCAATGACGTATCTGTTCGAACTAATAGAACAGAGTTGATACAAAATCAATCAGAAAATAAAATCTGGTTGATTTTTTTGTTGCATAAATATTATCCAAATAAAATTTTATTGCCTCGCAGAGCCACCGAGTTATGATGGTATGTCATAACTCATAGGGGGTTAGGACTTATGACAGAGTCAAAGTCCTGTAAAAATATTATGTATATAAAAATTTAAAAAAGTAAGAAAATTTAATTGACTTTTACAAACACTTGTTTTATAATATATTTGAAATAAGTAAAATATTATGAAAGGAAATGATATTATTGAAAGAGATAGATAAGAGCAATAAATCATTTGAAGATATAAAACATATTGATGAAAATGGTGTTGAATTTTGGTATGCTAGAGAACTTATGCCTATTCTACAATATTCAAACTGGCAAAATTTCGAAAAAATAATTGATAAAGCAAAAATATCTTGTGAAAATAGTGGTATTAGTGTGTTTGAACATTTTATTGACGTCAATAAGTTGTCAAAACGTGCTAATAATGCAGAAGTTGAAATCAAAGACTATGAATTAACTCGTTATGCTTGTTATTTAATAGCACAAAATGGAGATAGCAGAAAAAAAGTAATTGCTCTCGCTCAAATTAATATTGGCAAAAATATAAGAAAAGTAATTGCCAAAAATGGTGGTACTATGCCAGAAGAATTACCTACACCTAAAAAGAGTTTGAAACAATTAGAAAAAGAAAATAAGAAAAGTTTGAAAAAGAAATAAAAATGAATATCTAATGAATTAGTTATTGATTGAACTCTGCAAAGTTATATTTGACAAAATAGATTTAATATGGCATTATTTAGTTACAAAATAAAAGAACTTTGAATGTCGCTAGTATTCAAAGAATAGCAGTATGTGTACCGTGAATACACATACTATTTTTTGGCTAAAAAGCGATAGCAGTTTTTCTATCCTTTTCAGTAGTCTACCTTAAAAAATAAGGTAGACTATTTTTTTTAATTCCCTTATATCATTTATGTACCAATCATATTTCTTACGCATTCCAAATCCATAACTTGCCCATACAAACGGCAAATTATTAACTTTAGATGCACGATAATCTTTTTCAGTATCTCCTACATATATAGCAAATGATATGTTATTTCTATGTAAAATTCTCTTTATATTTTTTGATTTTTCTTCTCCCGTATTTCCAGAGCATTCGAAATCTTTAAAGTATTTTCCTAATGAATAATACTTTAAAAACGATTCAATATAACCTGATTGGCAATTGCTAACAATATACAATTCAAATTCATTAGATAACTCCTGTATAGTTTCTAGAGTATTATTATAAATATGTCCTCCATTAATAGCAAAATATTCATTTTCTTTTTTCTGACATTCAGTGATAAAATTATTTCCTAATTCTATATCATTTTTAAATAAGCATTCTATTATTTCTTCTTTTGTCATTCCCATAATGTTGTTAATTTTATAATTACTATTTTTTAAATTATATTGTTTTGCAACTTCACTCCATATCTTTTGAGTTTCATTTGACGTATCCCATAATGTACCATCCAAATCAAATATTATAGCTTTTTTCATTTTTACCTACTTTCTAAAACTATTGATAATAATATTGCATTTTGGCTTAATCATATCAAAATTATATTTAGGATATACCTTTTTTATATAATCTAAACAATCGTATGTAACACTTCCTGGAGTAATATCTTTTTCAAAGGTAAATATAGTTTTTATTTCACTATATCCTATTTCTTTGGCTAATTCAAAGATACTTTTATCATTGTTATATGATTTATTTGTTCCCTCAAAATCGAACATCATCATATTAAGTTCACCATTATCCTCTAAATAATTAAAAGATTTTTTAATTATCTCTATAATGTATTTTTTTCCATCACTACCACCACTATCACATAGTTTACCACTTTTCATTGGCATATGAGGGGGATTTGATAAAATAAGATTAAATTTTTCTTTTTTATCAATATTAGCAAACATATCACTTTTTAATACACGAATATTTTTTATATTGTTTTCTTGAATAATAGTACTAAGCCATTTAATGCACCTTTCGTCCACATCAACAGATAATAGTTTTTTAGCTCCATAGTGAAGTGCAATTAAGCCTAAAATTCCCATTTGTCCACAACCTAAATCAAGTACATTTTTCCCATCAGCCTTTTCTTTTAATATTTCTTCAAATAGCAATCCAGCTTTTGGTATATAATTAGTTTCATCAATTTGTAGTTTATAATTATATAATTCTAAAAACTTTTTTCCATTTTCTTCAATAATATTAAACTCTTTCCAATTTTCGTATGGTTTATAAATTTGTTTATCACTCATTTTTTACTTTCTCACTTTCTGCATTTAAAATTTTCAAATATCTCTCACCGAACTTTTGCAAATCATATTTATTTTGCCATTCGGCTGATTGGTTCATTCTTGTTAAATCTGATTTAATTACATCTTTCAATTCATTCAATAATGATTCTTCTGTGTTATCAAATATATAGACATTTTTACTTCCTTCTGAAATTTCAATATAGGTTGGTATCGCACTAAGTATAGTTGGTATTCCACATGTTAATGCTTCTAAAGCTGAATAGCCAAAACTTTCTGACTGACTTGGTAATATTACTAAATCTGCAATAGAATATGCCTCATACATATAATCAAATCTTATTAATTTCAATCTAATCTCATTTTCTTTACAGTATGTTTCTATTTCATTTCCATATCTTTTGTACTGCTCATCTATTCCAGTACATATAACTTCAAATTTATCTTTTTCTTCTTTATCTATTTTAGCAAAAGCTTTCATAAAAAGCATTGGTCTTTTTTGCACAGGTTCCAATCTACTTGGCAAAAGAATATGCTTAAACTTCTTATTTATTTTGTATTTGTTATAAACTTCATCTGTATTAATGTCTTTCTTTATTCTGCTAACATTAATTGCATGTGGTATAAAATCAATATATAAACCTGTTAACTTCTCATAATTTTTTTTATAGAATTGAGATGGTGTTACAAAATAAGTAGAATTATCTCTTTCGTCTTTCATTAGCTTTATCATTGTTTCAAAGGCTTTTTCTCCAAATCCTTGGCAAAATTCAAAAGGGTTTGTATGTATTGTAAATATTCTTTTTTTATTTTTAAAAGCTTTCAAAAATAATTGAGAATTTAACTGTATTAAATCATAATCCTCTACATTGATTAATTCTTCTAATGAATTTGCTAATTTTATATAGGACTCTACCGTTGAAAAATCTCCATACATATTTATCAATGTTTTTTCTTCTATATATCCATCTTTTCCAAGAATATTTATATTAATATAATTTATTTCATTTTTACTATAACTTTTGCCAGAAAGCATATAAACATCTATTTCATTGCCTAAATTTTTCAATGACTCTGCAAGATCTATTACAAATCTCTCTGTTCCACCTACAGCAGTATCTGATATAGTCCAAGGGCTAACTATTGCTATTTTCATTATTATTCTCCTTCGTCTATATTAAATTTATCTAATATTTGCTCAATTTTATTATTTATTTCAACATCTTTCTTATTGAATGTATTTACTATTGTATATCTTCCTTCTCTTGGCTTTAATTCATATAAATTTTTTCTCACTAATTTTTTAGTTACTTTATATTTTGAAGCAAAGTCAAAAATCTTTAATTTTTCAAAACATTTTTCTATGTCATTTGAAAAATTATTTTGAAATAGCGACATTATTAATATTCCTAATGCAACTGAAATTCCATGAGGAACTAATATTCTTTGCTCTAATGCTTTGGCAAAAATATGCTCTGAGCCACTTACTGGTCTTCCACTTCCATATAAATTTGTAATTAACCCTACTCTACCAATAAAATTAAACATTTCAAATAGGTTATACTTAATTTTTTCGTATGTATGACTTAATATATAGTCCATTGTTTCATTAAGTAATTCTAAGTCCATTTTATAAAGCCCTTCATCTAATTTATCAAATCCACTTTTATATGATAAATACCAATCTTTTGAAGCTGTATAAATAGTTAGCACATCTGCGAAACCATATAAATTTTCTATAAGCGATAACTTTAAAACATTTTCATCATATATAATTAAGTCTGGTAACTTTGAATCTAATGTACTAACAATATTATCTTTACTCATTAAAACCTTGTCCGTTGAATATACATTGGTAGAGAGCATTGATGGTATAGCAACTATTTCAATATTCATCTTATTTCCAATATACTTGGCTATATCAATCGCTGTTCCTCCTCCAAATCCTATAACCGATTCGATTTCTATATCATTTTTTATGTAATTGTTTATTTTGTCTATGTCAATATCTGTAACATGTGTGTTTAATAATATCAAATTTTTATTATCTATTTTTTCTAATAGATTTATTTTTTGTGCTGATGTTGGTGAATATATTAATAATGATTTTTTATCTACTCCATTTAAATACTCCATAATATCTTTTTTTAAAACAACATCCTTAAAATTTTTCATATAAATACTCCCTTTCTATTACATTATTTATTTTTGTATAAATTTCATACATTCTTCAAAGAATTTAGTATGACTTTCTGAAAATTGATGTTTCTCCTGTTATTCTTTTGTTCTCATCATATAAATCTCGTATTTCCATTTTTTTCGTTCCTTTTACATATTTTCATCTATTAGTTTGTATCTTATTTCAAAGCTTTCTGTTGTCGAAGTGTCAAATTCGTTCCCTTTTAATATGTACTTTATCCATTCTAAAGCATATTTCTTTATTAGATGTTCTTCTTCTTTCTTCAATTCTAGGTCATTCATATAATATTGATTTATAAACTCTTTCATTCCGTCTAAATCTATTCCTCGTGTTTTTGAAAAAAACAGGTTGGCTATTAAAATGGCTACATCACATACAGATTCACCATATTTTGCATCATCAAAATCAATAATACTAATTTTTCCATCATCTCGCTTAAATATATTATTTCTCGTCAGGTCAAAATGTAATGCTGACTTTCTAACATTGTTATCTGCTTCAAATGGTATTATTGGTAAATTAAATTCATTGCAATTACTTGTAGCTGTGTGAAATTTTCTTAATTCTTTTGCTATTAGCATAATTGTTTTTTTATCGATTGTTTTTCTTGCATTATTCCATCCTATTGCTTCTCCCTCTATAAATGAGTAGACTACCATATAATTATCATTTAATATATTTGCATAATCTTTATTCTTTATTGTACAAATAATTTGTGGAACATTAATGTCCGACATTATTATCTTTTTGTGTAAATGAGTCATTGATTCAGTATGTTTTTTATTACTATATATTTTTACTATATATTTTCCTTTATTTGAATATATTTCATATACATTATTATCTGTTGCCTTTTCATTTTTTTTGATCTCTATTGTTTTTATTGCATATTCTTTTTCTAATATTCTATTTATTTCTGTTTTAATTATTTCTGTTTTGATTTCATTAATATGGCAAACAATTTCATCTGAATTTAATGATGGTATCTTCTTTATTTCGTCTTTTGTTATTTTGCTTTCTACATAAAGATTAAATATTTCATATTGATTTGTACAATTTTGACACGAAGTATTATTTTTAAATATATGTTTCTTTGGTAAAGTTTTATCTTTTCTTGACACTTCAAAGACGTTACATTCACTTGTTGTTATAAGCCCAATAGGACATTCTTCTACATTTCCATAGCCATCTATGCTTTCTACAAAAAAAGGTATATAGCATTCATCATTTCGTCTATCAAGTTTCATTATTTTGATTAGTCTATCGAAATATGCTTTGGGTGGTAATATATTTGAATATTTATCAAAATTGTCATATATCGTCTTTTCGAAAATATTAACTTGTTCCTTTGAAAAGGATAATTTAGGTTTAGGTTCCCCTCTAACTGGTCTAGGTATTATAACAAAATTATCTGCACTTTTAAATCTTTCCAAGAATTCTAAGATTTTATCCGTATTGTATTTTGTGAGTACACAATTTATTTCAACACCTAGCCCCTCTTTAACCATAGTTTCTATATTTTGTATAACTTTTTCTGTAGCTTTCAAATTATGAGATTTTGCATAATTTGAATCTGATGTTACTCCATCTATTGAAATTTGAAAATTTATATTTTCCATTTTTTTATATTCTTTAATATCTTCTTCTTTAAGATTAAAACCATTTGATAATATTTGTACACTTAAATAATTCTTATGTATTTTTTTTATAAAATCCACAAGTTTTTCGTTAGTTGTTATTTCTCCTCCTGAAATTTTTAAAATATCTGCATATAGCAATCTTTTTGTTTTATCTAATATATCAACGCATAATTGATAAAAATTTTCCATTTTACTTCCACTTTTAAAATGTTTCCTAACATCTTCTGGTAATAAATTAACTTTTTCATACCATTCTTTTGGAACTTTTAGATTATTATCTTTGTCTTTAGCTAATGAATATTCTGATGGGTAAAATCCACCACAATAATCGCATCTAAAATTGCAAAACTCTTCTGCTACCCTTTGATCTAAATAAATAGTCTTAGATTTAACAATATTAGCTTTCATATTATTCCTCCATAAACTTATTATAAAGCTTCATATATTTTTGTATAACTGTTCTTGTATCAAACTCTTGTATTATTTTCTGCTTATCTTTATCTATCTGAATTTTGTTTTCTTTTACTTTTAGAGCATATAAGACTCCGTCTAATATTTCTTTAGTTTCTTTTTTCACTAGTATAATACCATCATTCAATCTACTTAAGTTTTGGATATTTCCAGATGGAAACGCTACTACTGGTGTCCCACAAGCTACTGATTCTATACATACCTGAGAAAAGCTTTCCGGTAATATAGAGAAGTTTAATGTTACATTCGCTATTGAATAATAATATTTAAGTTCTTCCGTTTTTATCCATCCTGTATTTATGAAATTTTTGGGTAAATTATTATCTTTTCCAAATGGAGCTATAACACAATAATTATCTAATTTTCTATTTAATTCTTCTGTTAACATCTTCAAATATTTTCCACCTTTTTCTTCAATCGGTCTACTTGGAAAGAATATTATATATTTATACTTATCTATTATTTTTTTTACTAGTTTTGGTGCTATTTTATCATTTTTTATTCGTTCTCTATTTAATGAATAAAACATATTTCT
Organism: uncultured Clostridia bacterium; assembly: GCA_944391835.1. Classification (GTDB taxonomy): domain Bacteria; phylum Bacillota; class Clostridia; order TANB77; family CAG-508; genus CALXVA01. The sequence continues at coordinate 7,997 of CALXVA010000002.1, forward strand.
ATCTAAATTTCTAGGTATAACATAACACGGGCATTTTCCATTTATTATATTTCTATATTTTTCATATACTGATTTAGCAAATTCTGAAGGTGCGATAATGGCATCAAATTGTCCTCCTAATGATTTATCAAGATGGCTACCTTTATCAGCAGTCGCTATTAAAACATCGTGTAAGAAATAAAACTTTTTTGCTTTGCCTTGAATTTTTGGGAAAGTAAAAGAGCAACAGTGAACATTTAAAATGTCGGCACTGTTTACTTCTTTTGCTAAGCATTCAATTATATTACTGTCATTTAGTGCTATATAATTTACTCCATCTTTAATAAATTTTTCTTTATCTGAAAATATAGACTTGCTTAAAATTGTTACTTGCTCTACCTCTGGTAATTTAACAAACTCTTTAGCTAAATTTGTAATTGTCCTTGCCTTTCCACCATATTGTAATGGATAAATTTCTGGTTCATCATCAAAAAAACTTATTTTCATTTTTTCTCTCCTATATATTCATATAAAACCATAGCTTCTTGAATTTGATTATTTTCCTGTGCTATTGAACGATAGTCTTCTCTAATAATAGCTAACATTTGTTGTCTATTTATATCATCAAATTGTGAACGATATGCAGAAATTGCATTGGCTATAATGTTCATTTTGTTTTCATCAATATTTATAATAATTTTATTTAAATTATAGCGACTTTCTAGTTCGTTAATTCTATCAATATAATTCTTTTTGGATCTTGAATATGGATATTCTGGATATAAAATAATTTTTACTTTTTGCATTATATTTTTATCATTCAAGATGCTATTATGCGTAATTAAATGGTCTGGATGCTCTCCTATCCCCATTGGTACAATTAAAGTATCCACATTGTTTTCTTCTAATACTCTTTTTGTAAATACTATAATTTGTTTTTCTATATATTCTTCTCTTTCTTTAGTAATTCTTAACGATTCTTTTGCCATAGTAATAAAACGTTGATTTAGTAGCCTTTCTATTGATAAAATCGATTCTTCTATCCTTAATTTTTCATATTGATTTTGTGTTATATTTATATAATTTTTCCACGGGAAATTATTGATGTCAGTTTTAGTAAATATATTACCTACAATCGCATTATATTGATTTAAAGTATATCCTAAGGCCGATAAAGCAAAGTCATCTGGGTGTGGTTCTAAAATTAAAGCTGACTTTTTTTGTTGTTTTATATACTTCTTCTCTAATAGTGCACCTTCTTCTATTAAAAGTCTTTTTTTGATTTTTTCTTCTTTTGGCAATTCGAAAATTTCATAGCTATCTAAGTATAGTAGTTTATTATTTTTTATTGAATAAAATGGTGAATATATATAATCTTTCATTCTCCCACTCCTATATATTTTTTACCTGACTCTAATATTTTTTCCTTATCTAATTTGTTCCAACAATCTAAAACATATTTAACATTTTTATATTTAGTATAATCTATATTTAAAAACAAATTATGTGCACAAGATAAAATAATTATATCCACTTCACTAATATAGTGTAAAAATTCTTCCTCTTTTAAATAATTAGTATCTATATTTTCTACTAGTGGATCATATATCTCTATGTTATTATTTATTTTTCTTAATTCATTATATAAGACTAATGCTTGAGAACGTCTAATATCACTCGAATTAGGCTTATAACTAATACCCAAAATCAAAATTTTCATTTTTTCAATTTCTCTATTATCTTTTTCAATTTCTTTTGTTAGTTTATTTATAACATATTGTGGCATATTTTCATTTATTTTGACAGCTTCTTCAAATAATTTTGTACTAACCTTTATATCATTATTTGAAGTTTCTATTAAGTAATGAATATCTTCTGGGATGCAATGCCCACCTGGTCCAATTCCTGGATATGCCAAAGAGAGTCCAAATTGACTTACTTTACTATTTAACCCTGTTAATATTCTTTTAATTGAGAAACCATATTTATCACATATTATTGCTAATAAATTAGATTCTGCAATACTAATATTTCTCATTGAGTTTTCCCAAACTTTTACAAGCTCTGCTTCTTCTATAGATTTCATAGGAATGATTTCTGCTTTTAATATTGACTTATAAAATTCTAAAGTTCTATTTAAAGCTTTTTTAGAGGAAGCTCCACATACTCTATTAATATTTTTTACCCAGTACTTACTATTTCCAGGATCTATTCTCTCTGGGCAATATGCTAAATCATAATCCTCATTAATTTTTAAACCAAATTTAGAATATAAAGCATTTTTTATGTATTTATTGGTCATACCGAGGTGCAACCGTACTTTCTAATATTATTAAACATCCTTTTTTTATATGGTTTCCTATACTCCTTATTACATTTTCCATTATTGTTAAATCTGGTTTATTTTTTACTGTAGGAGTTGGAACACATATTATAATTACTTCTATATCTTTTAATTTAGTATAATCTTTTGTAGCATATAAATTTAATTCACTATAATTTATTTGTTGCAATTCTTTTGGAATATCTATTTTGTTATTGATTTTTGATATTGTTTCGTCACGATTATCTATTCCTATAACATTATAACCATTATATGCAGTTAAATATGCTAGAGGCATTCCTACATAGCCTAACCCTATAATTCCTATATTTTTCATCAATATACTCCCTATTTAATTATATTTCTATAAATACTACTATTTCCCTTATAAATAACTTTTATACTTATTATCTTTTTTTAAATCACTTATGACTTGTTGTAAGTCAATCACATTCTCTTTATTGCAAATAACACATACATTATTGTCTTTAATAATATTAACATCCTTTATTCCTATTGTAACTAATAATTCATCACTTTTATTTAATATATTGGTATTGCTTATTCTTTCACTAATCGTTAAATCTCCTATAATTGTATTGCCATTATTATCTTTTGGATAAATTTTAAAGTAATCATTTATAGTTCCTATATCCAGCCATTCAAAACTTGCTTTAATCATTTTTATATCATAAGCCTTTTCTAGTATTCCTTTGTCAATCGATATAGGCTGAATGTGATTATATATATCTTTAATAACTTCTTTTTCGTCTTTAGTATTTATTGCATTATATATTTTTTGTCTTTCATTATAAATATTTGCCATATATTTTTTGAATTCTTCTAATATTGTTCGTTCTTGCCATATAAACATTCCACTATTCCAAACATATTCATTACTTTGTAAATATCTTACAGCCATTTCATAACTAGGCTTTTCTTTAAATTCAATTACAGTATTGCAATTATTTTTTAAATCTGTACAATATTTTATATAACCAAACCCAGTAGCTGGATATGATGGTTGTATTCCAATTGTAACTAAACTATTCGTATTAATAGCTAACCTTATTCCATCCTCTATATTTTGTAATAACTTATCATTCCTTTCAATATAATGATCAGATGATAAAACTGTTATTACTCCATCTCCTTTCATTTTTTTAATCTTTAGTGTTGCATAAAAGATACAAATTGCTGTATTTTTTGTTTCTGGCTCACTAATAATATTTTGTCTAGGTATATTGACATCTATATATTTATTAGCAAGTTCTATTTGTTTTTCATTCACTATTATAAATATGTTCTCATAGCTAAATATTTTTTTTACTCTTTGTATGGTCTCATTAATCATAATCTCGTTTCCATATAGTTTCAAGAATTGTTTAGGCTTTCTTTCTATGCTAATCGGCCATAGGCGTGTTCCATTTCCACCTGCTAGAATTAATACATATTTATTCACTTTATCTTTCTTCATCTCCTTTTATTTTTTTTAGTAATTGTATATATGATTTATTTTCTTCTTTAATAGTTTTTCTATTGATTATTGGCTGATATCCTTTTCTAATATAATCTTCTTCAACATATTGTTCATATTTATTTAATATTTTTAATATTCTTTGTGCTTCATCTTCATTATCTGACATATGTATTAAAGTATCAAAAAATAACCATCTATTTTATTCGAATATTCATCTCTAATTTTTTGTTTTATTGTTCTCGATTCTATGCATTGATTAATTCCATTTTCTTTATTTAAACTATAAGTCGGATTATCTATTTTTACTATAAATACAATGACTTTTGTATTACTTGTTTTTTTCATATTTTTTATTTTTTCATATATATATCCACCATAAAAGGCTTCATCATCTCCATTATAACAGTCTAATACAAAGCTGTCATATTTTTCTTTTAAATCATAAACTCTAACCTGTATTACGTCTTGAATTATAGCAATATTTAACATTATCTCTCTTGCAAATTTATTCCCCATATTCCATATAACACCTATCGGATATATTGTTTCTTTATTACTAGATACCTGCATTAGCATTTATCCTTTAATAACTTGTTATTAATAATTCTACGTTTCCTTGAATAGAATAATTATTTATATATGCTGGTATTAATAATGACATTCCTTTCCTTATCTCTCTATTAGTTGATGAGATAATTTTCCCTGTACCATTTACTATTGTTATTATTGTGCATCTATTGAGAGTTTTAATTTTTTTCTTGCCGTATATATTAACCTTTTTCAATTCAAAAAATTTATTTTTTATTAATGTTCCTACTTCTTTGTGCTTTACTTTTATATAATTATTTTTAAAAGCCTCAATAGCTTTTTCTATATGTAAATTTCTATTGTTATTATCTTTAATTCTATAAGTAATGTTACTATTTTGTTGAACCTCATATAATATGGCTTTACCTGAAATCGAATGCATAGTTCCTGCCGGTATATTGATAATATCTCCCGATTTTATTTTGACAACTTTTAGATATTTCGTTATATCTTCTGTGTTTATTATCTCTTTTATATTGGTTTTATAATTAGAGGTTCCACATATTTACTCCCGTTCATAATAAAATATTTATAGATTATATATTTAATCTGTAGTAGATATTAACACATTTTTTAGCTGTAGTCAATGCTGCGTGGGCTTTTCCTCAATATTAATATCCTTTTACTCTATAGCTATAACAAATTAATATAGTATTTATTTGAATATCTATGAAAATTATCAATCTATAAAAAGGTAAGAGAAATGTGCCTTTATCTCTTACCTCTATCAATTCGCCTTATTTCAACGGGTTTACGATTAACTAATAATTCGTGTGGCTCAATTTTAAAAATATTTGCGATATGGTCTATATAATCAATGGATATATTACGTTTTGCATTTTCCATTTCAGAAACATAACCAGAACTTGTGCCTAATAGTTCTGCAAATTTTTCTTGCGACCAACCGTTTCTTTACTCTATAATAGACAATATTGTTCGCCAATATTTGCCTTGCTTTAGTAAGTATTTTTGCCACCCCCTTAACTTGAACTTACTACTATTGTATTATGTTTGAAGGCTCTTTAACATACAACTACTTCGGAAGTTTGAATTGATAAATTTTATAGTAAGTACCATTATTTATGAAGAACGGAGGTGGACTACTTGTATTATTGGATTTATGCATTATTTCTTCTCATTATTGCCATTTTAATAATTTTTATGCTACTTCAAAGAAAAAAATATGCTTCTAGGTTATTAAAAGATGAACAAATGCTTTTAGAAGTGGGGGATAAGTGTTCTTTCTATATTGAAGAATATGATACTTTAAAAAATAAAATTATCAAAGAAAATGAAGAAAGTCCCCAAAATGAGAATAAAAAGTATAGTGGTAAGACAGCCTTAGTAGGTGATAACCTTAAATCTTCATACAGTAATACAAAAGCCATATTAGAGGATTTAGGTTTTACTGTAGATATGGCAGAAAACAGCAACTATTTAGTAGACAAATTTAAATATGGCGAAAAATATGATATTATCTTCAGCAATAATATATATAGAGATGGTACGGGACCAGAGTGCTTGAAAAAGCTAAAAAAAGTAAAAGGTTTCTCAACTCCTGTAATTATTCATACTATTACTAAAGATGCAAGAAATCATTTTATAAATGGAGTAGGTTTTGATGATTATATTGAAAAACCAGTAACTAAAGATAATTTAGTTCCAGTATTGGAAAAAATATTTAACAAATAATTGACGAAAAAAAGCAGGTTTTTTAGGCCTGCTTTAATCAGTAAATAAATTTTCTTCTTTACTTCTTATTATTTCTTTTATACTTATATTTTCCAATTCTTCACCATCTAAAAAGCATCTACCTGTTTTTAGGTAAATGCTTATTTTTTAATTATTAAAACTATTCTCATAAATATCTAAAAATGATGTTATAAACCTTGCTTGTTCTTTTTCTTCTTCTGTGCCAGTTGTAACTTGCCAGCCATAAGTCTTATAACTTTTATAAGTAAAATTAGTTAACGGTAATAAATTAAATTCTTTTTGAATTAATTGTATTCCACTTGAATATTCCTTTTTTAATGTTCTAAAAGCTTTTTGTGGATTTTTAAATACTGCCTCTCCATATTTATTAGCACCAATGTCAAAATCTATATTTATTCTTCCGTATTTGTTTATGTCCACATTTCCTTTATTATTACTTTCTCCAATTATATATACTTGCGAATATTTTAAATTATCATCTATTACAAATCCACACTTTACTAAAATGTATCTACCAATTATAATTATTAGAATTGCAGATAAAATACTAATAATTAGTATCAGTAATTTAGTTTTTCTATTTTTTGCATTACTAATTTTCAGAATATCTAAAATATTCCTTTCAGCTTGTTTTTCTACTTCATTTTCTTTTAAATATTCTCCTGCAAAGAATTCGTTAATTGATATTCCTAGAGTATCGCATAAAATTTGCATATTAGAGTAATCTGGTAAATTTAAACCTCTTTCCCATTTACTAACAGCATTAATGCTTACATTTAATTTTTCTGCAAGTTGTTCTTGTGTCAATTTCTTATCTTTTCTACACATTGTAATAAAATTACCGATTTTTGTTTGATCCATTTTACCACTCCTTTCAAAAAGATAATATCAAAAAGCATATTTTTTTAACACATACTAGAGGTTTAATTGGTAGAAAATTGTAAGTTGTATTTAGTATATTATAATAAATTTATCTAATTTTTTCTATACATAATTCTGACAATTTCAATACTATAATTTTTTATTCTATATTGTACTTTTTCAAAAATAAACGTTTCTATATTTTATCTAGTTCTTCATAAAGTTCTTCTTCTGAAATTTTTTCTTATCTTTGTGTTAACCTTTTTATAGAAAATGTTACTATATAAGTAAAAGGAAAAAACAAGGGGATTTTTGATAAATGGAAAATATTGAAACTATAAAACAGTATATCAATAATAACAATTATTTTGATTTAGATGCTTTCATAAAAAAATATTATGGATATGTATATATGATTACCAAAAATTATAAAGGAATAAATATTTCCGACGAAGATATAGAAGAAATAGTATCTGATGTTTTCTTGGCAATTTGGAAAGCAAGAGATAATATAAAAAAAGATATTCCTATTACTGCATATTTGGTACGGAACCATCAGAAATATACTAAAAAACAAATTTAGAAGTAGTAAATTAGATTATGTAATAAGTGATTATGAAGAACATATTATAGATTCTTTAAATATTGATAGCTTAATGGAGGAAAAAGAAAGAGATAATATTATTCAAAATACATTACAAACACTTACCCTACTTGATTACAAGGTTTTTATAATGTTTTACTATAATTCAAAAAAGATAAAAGATATAGCAAAGGAACTACATATATCAGAAAGCCAAGTAAAAGTTACCTTACATAGAATACGAAAGAAGATAAGAAAAAATTTAAAGAAAGGGGGCTATGATTTTGAATAAAGCTTTTTTAAATGACAAGAAATATAAGAACATAATCGAGAAAATTGCAATATCTAATTTAAAGGAGGAGATAGAGATGAAAAAAGCTAAAAACAAAAAAATTCTTTATGGAGTTTTATCTACTTGTGCCTTATTTATGCTATGTGGGGCAATAGCCGTTACTAATGTTCCATCAAAACAGTTAGCAGACTATAATACTACAAAAGATAGTAATTCAAGTCTTATTGAAACTAACACACAAGACAAAGAAACAACTGATAATTCTTTGAGCATAGCCGATATAACAGAAAGAATTGATAACAATAAAATAATTGATATAACTTCAACAGAAACAGAAATTTCTTGTTTTGCTTATGAGCCTAATATAGAAAATTTATATAAAAATGCTGATATTGTACTTATTGGTACTTTTGACTCAAACATTGGAATGTATGCAGATGGTTTTCTAATTCGTACGGAAACTAAATTTAATACTCTAGAGGTGTTAAAAAATGAAACTGATATATCTGTAGATGAAAGTGTAATATTTGACAGAGTAGGTGGCGTAATGACATTGGACAAATATATGGAGAATAATAATGAAATAAGAGCCGATGAATATACAGACATACCAAAAAAAGAAAGAAGTGAATATTATGTTGTACAAAATTATGCACCTTATAATAAGTTAGATTTTCCAAAATCTGATAAAACCACTAGATATATTATATTTTTAAACTATTCTGATAATCGAATAATGCCAAATTCTATGTACTACGGCATTAGAGAATTAAATTCAGATAATCAAATATATGATTATGATACAAATAGTTTTATTGATAGTGATTTGATTTTTTAAATGATAGCTAGTATATCCAAAAAAGAATTATGTTTGTTATAAAACGGCATAATTCTTTTTTAATTATTTTTTCTTCGTAATTTATGTTACTCTTCTATTTCTGTAGTTAATATTGTAAAATTTTCAATAATTAGCAATATACTATTTAGAATCATCATTATAATAAATATAACTGTACATAATATTACTTTAAACTTTTTCATAAATTTCCCTCAAATTCTATTACTTTCAATAATAGTTAATAATTAAATATTTTCGTCATTTGATTTCTAATTGTATTACTACTATTTTGACATCTTTCATCATCATTTTCATATACTACTTCTTTATTTCTTTTTAAAATTATAACATTAACTATTATAATAAGAATAAGTAATACATTTATTACCCATATATAGTTAAATAAATTATTATCTATTACTTCAGAAATAATTTGATAAAGTGGTTGATTCTGTCCTCCTGTGTGTTTTTCAAAAATATTAAATCTGTAGTTTTGTATATAAATAACTCTTACCCACGGATTACTTACAAAAAAGTTTTCCATTTGAACTATTATCGGTATTGAATCTTGTGGTAATATATCTTTTAAAATACTTTTCATATCTTCATTAGGGACAGCCATTTTACAATATATAGAATATAAATTTATTATCACAAAAATTATTATTGTTATTGTGATTATTACTTTCCTTTTCATTATTTTTACCTCACTAAATTTATCCTATATTCTATACCATCTTTTTCTATAACTAAATATATTCTATCTGCTTAATTATAAATTGTCAAACTAAATAGCAATTTTCCTTTATATGTTTCATCAGTAATATATTTTTTACATAGTTATCATTTGTTGTAAAAGTTTCGAATTTTTTCATTTTCTAGCCATATTTCATTATATTGGAATAGAACACAATAATTATAATAATTTTAACAATACTTTTTTATTGTAACAATTTCTAAAATAATAAATCTAATAATAGAAGAGCAATAGAATTTAATATTACAAATAATCCAGTAGTTGATTATAGTTATTTTTTTAATACAATAACAGATTTAAAATCTTCGAATTATAAAATCAATTTAAAAATTTAAAGGGATAACTATAAATAAAGTCTATTTATATCATATAAAATTATTATATATTGTACTTCTTCTATTTTAATATTAGCTTTAAAATATATCATTTGAAAAGGAGGAGATATTTTTATTTGTATGAAATACGATTAAGGCTTTTTTTAAATAGTAATGTATAAACATTTAAAAAATATGTAGGAAGGGGAATTGGTATATTAATATACCATAAAACAAATGTATGAAAAATTTGAAACTAAAATTACCTATTTTGTTAGTCATTTTATTTATTATCTTTATGTATTCTAAACCTGTGTATGCAGCATATCCCACATATAAGAATGATTGGGAATGGAATTATAATGGAGCCGCTTATTATTATATAGTAAATTTATCTCCTAAGTTTCAAGAATCAGCAAAGGAAGCAGCTTCTAATTGGTATAAAACTGGATATCATACAAATCCACTCTATCCTATGACTAGGACATATATAAAGAGTAATAGTCCAATGGATTTTTATAACGAAGTTATAGGCGAAGACTATGCACGGTTATGTTCATTATTTTGTACAGGGTGGAACAGAACTTTCATATAATAGTAAAGGTCCATCAGCCGATTGGTTATATTGTAAAATAGATATAGATGAGGCTGAATTTACCAGTGCTTTTGGAAATAATGCAACTAAAAAGAAACTATTAATGCTCCATGAAATGGGACATGTATTTGGTTTAAATCATACAGACGATAAAACATCAGTCATGTATCCTTCTCTGTTAACTTCTACTGCTACAAAAGTTACCTATTCAGATAGTGCAGCATTAATACAAAAATTAGGAGGTGTATAGATATGAGAAATAAAAAAATAATTAGTATATTATTTATTAGTCTTCTACTAATAGCAATCACTGTATTTATAATAAATTCAAAGTTCAATAATTATGAAACTTCAATTGCTTCTCAACAAGACGATAGTATCATTGAAGATAATAAGTGCTTAAGTATTTCAGAAATAAAGAAGAATATTGATAGCGACAAAATATTTTATATTTATGGAGAAGGTATGTTTATTTATGAGCCAACAATAGAAAATTTATACGAAAATGCTGATTTGGTAATGATTGGAAGATTTGATAAAAATGTTGAGACATACGTGCCAGGAGTTAGTATTCATACAAAAATACAATTCGATACTGTAAAAATATTAAAAAATACTTCTGATGTAAATGTAGATGACAATGTTATAGTCGACACTCTAGGAGGGGCAGTTACTTTAAGTGAATATATGAATAATAATCATACTGTAAAAGATGGAGAGTTCGAGAATGTTTCCCCTAAAGAAAGAAGTAATTACTATGTAATTCAAGAATATGCTCCAGAAGACAAACTAGATTTTAGCTCAAATAATAATAATGAGTATCTTTTATTTTTAGGGCTTCGTGATGGTCAATTCTATGCAAGTGCTTCTTATTACGGAATCCGAAAAATAAATAATAATACCATTTTTGATTATGACACAAATAAATATGTAACAAGTAACCTAGTTGAGAAATAATTTAAGTATATAACTTATTTAAATTTATTTATGAAACGAAAAATTCGACAAAAATATGAAATATTATGGAAATGATTGTCTAAAAATTAAAAATGATAAAATAAAAATATAACAAAGTCTCTAGGCAAGAGAAGAAATGGTAATACAATTATTTGGCTACTTTGTTGTTTATATTAATAAATGTAGGCCGTGCTATTAAATAGTATGGTCTACATTTACTAATTATTATTTTTCCTTCTATATTGAATTTATATTTAAGTCCTTGTAATTTATCATTATTCATTATTTTTTCCCCTTTCTATGCCATCTATATATTAGATATAATTTTATCACCATTTTGTTGCATTTTTATTAAATTATTTTGTAATAAAATGAACTTATTTTTCATATCTTACTTTTAATTTATATACTTTCACATTTATATAGTGTATAATAGCTAAAAAAGGAGGATGCATATGGAAATATTAAAAGTAGAAAATCTAACTAAAAAATATGGTAAAAATGAAAGTGAAGTAATTGCTGTAAATGATATGTCTTTTTCTGTAGAAAGTGGCGAATTTATTGCCATTGTAGGTAGTTCTGGTAGCGGTAAATCAACTTTACTGCATCTATTAGGCGGAGTAGACAGACCTACTTCTGGTAAAGTTTTTGTTAACGGAAAAGATATTTATTCTCTAAAAGATGATGAGCTTGCTATTTTTCGTAGAAGAGAAGTTGGGCTAATCTATCAATTTTATAATTTAATTCCTATTTTAAATGTTGAAGAAAATATTACTTTGCCTTGCGATTTAGATAGAAAAGATGTTCCAAAAGAGGAATTAGACGAATTGCTAAAAGTGCTAGGCTTAGAAAATAGAAGAAAACATTTACCTAATGAATTATCCGGTGGTCAGCAACAACGTGTTGCTATAGGGAGAGCTTTAATAAATCACCCTGCTATAGTCCTTGCAGATGAGCCAACTGGTAACCTAGATTCAAAGTCAAGTGATGAAATAGTTCAGTTATTAAAAACTTCAAATAAAAAATATAATCAAACGATTATAATGATAACACATAATCCTGAAATTGCCAAAGTAGCTGACAGAATTATTAGAATTGAAGATGGCAAAATTATATAACTTGGACAAAAGGAGATTGTTTTATGGATATATTAAAAAAACTAACCATTACAAGTTTGAAGTTAAATAAAAAGCGAACTATAGTTACTATTATTGGCATTGTATTAGCCACAACTTTAATAACTGCCGTAACAACTTTACTTGCTAGCTTTCAAGCATCTACTCTAGCATATACTAAGGAACATTATGGTGATTACCACTTAGTTGTAGAAAATGTTTCTGCAGATGATTTAAGTAGAATTCAAAATTTGGATAATATAGAAAATTTCTATATTGCACAAAGTGCTGGTTTTAGCATTTATAATGACGAACAACACACATTTCCTGTGCAGATTCTTAACTTTTCAGATGAGGCTTTGCAAAATCTAGGCATTGAATTGATAGATGGCTGGCTACCTGAAAACGAAAACGAAGTTGTAATTTCGAGTCAATTAGTAAAAAATGAAAATCTAAATCTTACTATTGGCTCAAGAATAACATTACCTATTCCAGGAGAAGAAAATAAAACAAAGGATTATTCTTTGGTTGGTATAGTAAATATTACAAATCAACAAATTGAGCCAATGACTTCTGCTAATGCTTCTAATAAATGTTATACTTTTATTTCTCACATCGATAATAATAATTTAAGTGGAAATTATGATATTTATTTACGCTTTTCTAATTTAGCAAAAAGGATTGATACAATAGTTAATATTTTAGAGTTAGATGAAAACACTTATAAAAATGCTCAAGCCAAGACTATAAGTGAAACAGAAGAAAATATATTAAAAAATGAGGACAACAAATATGAATGTGCTCCAAATTATAGTTTAATTTCAATGGAATTAGGCGATGATAAAGACCAAACTGCTCAAATGCTATATACTGTAGCTATAGTTGTTTTAATAATAATTATCCTTATTTCTGCATATTGTATAAAAAATAGCTTTAGCATATCTATTACAGAAAAAGTTAAGCAATATGGTATGCTTGCATCTATTGGCACAACTCCTAAACAAATTAGAAGAAATGTACTATATGAAGCCCTTATTTTAGGTATTATTGGCATTCCTATTGGTATTTTGCTTGGAATAGGCTCAATTTATTTGCTTTTACAATTTATACAGAATAAGTTGACAGATGAAATATTTGGTATGAAATTTATATTTTCTACTAATATAATTGCTATAGCATTTGCAATAGTATTTAGTGCCTTAACCGTTTACTTATCTGCAAGAAAATCTGCTAAAATAGCTTCTAAAATTTCGCCAATGGAAGCTATTATGAGTAATAAAGATATAAAAATCAAGTCTAAAAAAATTAAATCACCAAAATGGATAAAGAAACTATTTGGTATTGGTGGAGTTATTGCTTATAAGAATTTAAAACGTAACAAAAGAAGTTATAGAACTACTGTAGTATCGCTTATTATGAGTATATCTGCATTTATTGCAATAATTACTTTTAACAATTATGCCTTTGAAACAGTTGACTTATACTATGCAAATTATGACTTTAATATTTATATAAGCGGAAAAAATTATGATGATTTACTAGAAATTACACAAGATTCAAATATAAAAACTTATTCAATAGTTAGGCAGTTATCTGGCCAAATAGTGGATGGTAAAAATCATTTTTCTAATGATGCTAAAACTCTTGATACTAAAAATGATTTTGCTGATTATCCTTATATTGATTTAGTAGTTTTTGGTAGACAAGAATATGAAAGATATATTAACAAATTAGGTTTAAATTATGAAGATGTAAAAGATAAAGGTATATTACTTGACTATATAACTTCATATGCAGAAATAGATGGAAAAGACAGATTAGTTACATTTAGAATATATGATTATCAAAAAGGCGATAATATAGAAATTTCTAGTTCTGATAATGAACAAAAATTTCCAATAGAAATAGCTGAAGTAACTAATAAAGAACCTTTAGGCACTCACGGAATAAATTCTGGATTTCCAACAGCATTTTATGCCACTTTAGTTATTAGCGATGAACTATTTGATGAATATACAAAGTCACTAGATAGTAATTATATTCGTAAAGATGCTAATTTATATATTGTTACAGATAATTCTAAAGAGTTGATAGAATATATAAAAGAAAACTATTCAGACAATTACTATTACATAGAAAATGTAGATAATATAGGCGTAGAGCAAAGAGCAATTTATACAGCAATTTCTATTTTTCTATACACATTTATTATAATAACTGCACTTATTGGAATAACAAATATTTTTAACACAATTACAACAAGTATGGAATTGAGGCAAAAAGAATTTGCTCATTTAAAATCTATTGGTATGACAAAAAAAGAATTTAATAGGATGATTATGCTAGAAAATGTATTTTTAGGCTTTAAATCGTTAATTATTGGCATCCCTCTTGGACTTGTATTTTCATATATAGTTCATATAGCATTTAGTACAAATGTTGTTATGGAGTATATGCCTCCTATAAATGGTATTATTATTTCCATTGTTGCAGTAAGCATCATACTTGGTTTAATTATGTTGTATGCTTTAAGAAAAATTAACAAGCAGAATATTATTGAAACTATTAGAAGAGATAACGTATAATTTTAGTAACACGTGGATAAAAAGGTCTCTCCAATTTGCCCACACCTAAAACCAATAATAAATTATAATTTAAAAAAGTCGTGGACAATTAGGAGTATTCCTTTTTGTCCACGTTTTCTTAATACACATAATATACATCACAAGAAGTTAATCTTTGCAAATATCTTGAATCTTCTAAGTTTAAAGCATTCTTTACAGTGTTTATTATTCCGTCAGTTTTATCTCCTTGGTCTAATAAAATAATTACTCCGTTAGATACATCTTTATCTGCAAATATTTTTTTTATATTTTCTTCTGTATATTCTATATCTTTTGCAATGTATGAATTATCGACCATCGAAAATACTAATATGTCATCAAATAGTCTATTTTGACTTGAGTCAAATAAATATATTGTTGGTACATTTTTTAACTCTCCACTAATTTCTTGCACAAAGTCTTTTCTATCTGCATATAAGAGCTCTGGCTCTAGTTTTAAAATAAATGGTGAAATTAAAATTGCGCCAAGTACTATTGTTATGACTATATTAGTTACTTTGTTGCTAAAGCCATTTTTTAGCTCTTTATATAGCCAATAAATTGCAAGTACAAATATTAGTCCACTTACTGCTACCATATATCTTAAAACTCTCCAAGGAGATGCAATAGATGTTATTAAAAAGAAAAATATAGTAGGTATGCTTATCATCAGTAATATTTCTTTTTTATTTTTTTCTAATTTAAAGTTAGCTTTTTTTCGTATTTTGTTACAAAGCCATATTCCTATAATTAAGATTGCTATAACAAGTGTTAATTTATTAAATGTATAGTAATTTAGAGTAACTATTTGTTGTCCTAAATTTGTTAAAATTTGGTTTGAATCGTGCAAGTTATCCATTACTCCTTGTCCTCTGTAGCTAAAGAACATATGCTCTATAGAGTAAGGGAATATTAGTAACGACACCACTCCTGCTATAATTAGTGTTAAAGTGTAGCATAGTAACTTTTTGTATTGTTTTTGCTTAATGTATTTAATTAAAAATACTAAGTATAGTGGTGCTAAGTATAATAAATAATAATAATGTGTTAGGACCCCTGCAAGAGTAGAAATTCCAATAAGTATTAGTAGTTTTGCTTTTGTTTTATCACTTTTTAATAATTTAATATGTAAGTATGTAGTTATTAGCACCTCAAGTGCTAGCAATGCATACATTCTAATATATATTACATTACTAATTGACGCTAACGTAATAGATGCTACAAATGCTAAAACCATAGACTTAATACTTGCATACTCGTCATCTTTAAATAATTCTTTTAATATTAAGTACATAAATATTGTAACAAATAAATATATAATAATATTTAATACAAAGCCTGGCCATGGAGTATAATGTCCACTTGTAAACTCCATAAATATTCTAAGTAATAAATAATAAAGTGGTGGATGGACATCGTTTTTTTGGTTTTCATATACAGGTGTAAAATCCCACTTTTCACCTTCTTGTACTGCTAAATAGTCTTCAAAGTAGTCTTTTGTATGCCAAGTATCAAAAAAATCTTCATTATCCATTATTTCTACTTGGTCATAATTTGTAAGTCCAAACGAATAACCTTCATCTATGTGTAAATATGGTTTATTACTTGCCACATAAAAAAATATTATTGTTTGTATTATTAGTAAAATTACCAGTAATATTATTTCTTTTTTATTTCTCATTTAGATTATCCCTCATCTATTTCCGTTGATTTTGCATTTGTCTCTACTGCTTTAGTTCCTCTTCTTATTATTCTTGTCATTGGGTCATACGTATCTTTAGAAAGCAATGTTTTAGAAACCACTTCTCCATTTAGCTTTATAATTCTGTATGTTTCACTTGTGCAACCTGTGTATCCAGATTGTTCGACAACTTCTTTTCCTTCTTCCAAAGTAGGGTCATCTTCATATTTTGTTGTGTATGGAATGTATGAAAGAACTACTGGCTGTATAACAACTTCATATTCAGTTTCCTCTTTTATTCCATATATGCTCATTGTGCACACACCGTTTTTTACGCTTGCTTCTATTTTTATTGGATATTCTCTAGTATTTTTAAATTGAAAATCTATTGAGCCCCAAGCAACTGTTGCATCTCTACCAGCTGGAACATAAGATGTTAAAAATTGATGGTTACTTCTATCTACTATTTCTAAGTTTGCTAATAATACTGCATTGTACAATGTTGATGAGGTTTGGCATATTCCTCCTCCAACATCTTGCACAACTCTTCCTCCTGCATAGGCACCGGCCTCTTTGTACCCCTCTGCAATTGTCCTTTCTCCAACAGTTTGGTTGTATGAAAAAGTTTCTCCAGGCATTATTATAGTTCCGTTTATTTTTTTAGCAGATATTTCTAGATTATTACTTCTATTTTTATTTGTTGGGTCATACCTTGTTGTATAAGTTCCAAGTTCATCTGGAAATGCTTCTTCCCCTAAATCTGATAAAGTCTTATCTGGAACTGTAATTTTTAAAGGAATAACATATTCATCTTTGTCTTCGGATATAATTTCTTGAGCTTCTTCCATAGATACTGCAAAGTCTACACCATTTACATGTGTATGCACTGTAGTTGGATTTGTTGATACATAAGCATCTTGTGGTTCTTTATATATTTCATTTCTTATTTGTTCTATATTGATTTCGTCTGGTGCTATCTCTTCTGTAGGAATTGTAGTTATATCGTACTTTTTGTTTACATCTTTTATCTTATTTAATATGTCTGTTCCTAGTTCATCTTTTTTTATAGACAACCCTGTCTTTCCTTTTACTATTATTAAGTCTTCATCTTCTATATAATAACTACTTTGAACAACTGCTCCTGGCAATTTTGCTTGAACATCATCAATTTTTTTATCTACGGCTTCTTCATTATAATAAAAATTACATTCTATATCTTTTCCAAATAGCCATGTACTTAAAATTCCATAATTATTTGTAATAATATTTCCGTCTCTTCCGATGTTAAATGCTTCACTTACAGCCGTTTCTACATCAAACTGTGCACTTATTTGATTTGCATTTAAACTAGTTTCATAATCATCTTTCTTTAAAGTCATTTCTTCAGATATCTTCGCATTTACCACTTCGCTAACTGCCTCTTTTGCTTTATCAATTGACATATTGCTAACATCTATCCCCATAATGGATACATTATTTAATATATTTTCATTATTTATATTTATTAAAGAGAAAATTACTGATATTATTAGTAAAAAAATTACTATGATAGACACAAGAACTATGCACATAGTAGATTTTTTATTTAATTTCTTAGATTTAGTGTTTTCTGTGCTTTTTTTATCTTCAATATTCTCTTTTTCCTTATTATCATCCATAAAATCTATTTCTCCTATCTTAATAAATTTTATACATTTTTACATGTTTATATTACCATAAGTACATGTTTTTTACAACACATTTTTCTTCATAATTTTACAAAAAATATTTTTTTAACTAGACTTTTATTTTGTTTTTAGTTATAATATTAAAAGAATTTTGAGAGAGAGGTTGATATAAATGATAGGAGAACTAATATCTAAAATACGACAAAAAAGGAATATTACCAAATCCGAACTAGCAAGAAGAACTAATATAAATGTTGGTCATATTGCACATATTGAAAATGAAGAAAGAAACCCTAGCCACAGAGCTTTAAAGTCTATATGTAGAGCTTTAGAAATCCCTTATCAACCTTTAATGTATACATATGATAAGGTATTCAATGAGGAACAAAGATTAAACAAAATGCCTGAACATATTTCATATAATAAAATACTAGCAGTTAGTTCGGCGGACTCTTTTATGGAATGTCCTGTTGACTTTCCTAGTGCTTGTTTGGCTTTAAAAGTTCCAGATAATTCTATGGCACCACGATTAGAAGAGGGCGTTTATGCTTTTATTGAATTTAACTCACCAATAGAATATAAGGACATTGGAGTATTTGAATATGATGGCAAAATTTTAATTAGAAGATACATAATTAGAAAAGATGCCTTAGTCCTAAGAGCAGATAATAAAGACTTCGATGACATAACTCTAACTGATAATTCTGAATATAATATAATAGGAAAAGTACTTGGAACAAATACCGGACTAATTTTCTAATAAATTTTATTAAAAAAATTAAAATTTTACATTTTTTTTCAAAAAACTATTGAATATTTTATTTTTTAATAATATAATTTATATATCATTAACGAGAGATAAAAGGAGATAAAAATGGAATTAGTAAAAAACATATTTTTTAATACAGATAAATTGATAGGAAACAATACAGTTAAAATTTCTTACACAGGGAAATTATTTCAAGATGAATCAGAAGAAGTTTTTGCCCACTATGGTTTTGGTAATAACTGGGATAATTTAAATGAAATTAAAATGGAAAAAACAGAATTAGGATTTCAAACAGAAATAGAATTAAATTCTAGTGATACATTAAATTTGTGTTTTAGAAATTCAAATAATGAGTGGGATAATAATGATGGTCAAAACTATATTTTTCCAATAGAAAAACCAGAAATGTCTTTAGTTGTTACAGAAGATAAAGAAATATCTGCTCCTCGTAAATTAAGAAAAACATATTTATGGAGTAAAAAAATACGCTTAGCTGTATATAAAATAATAACTTATTTACCAAAAATTATCTCTGGAAATTATAAAAGAAAAATTAAAAATGAAGAATAATAGAGTAATATAAATAAAAATAGTACAAAAGGATTTTTCCCTCTTTGTACTATTTTTTATTTGATACTATTCAATACATTGTAGCAGATATTTTACATATACCATCCACCATTTATAGAAATAATTTCTCCTGTGGTATAATCATCATCGATTAGCCAATTAACACATTTTGCAATACTTTCTGTTTTTCCTATTCTTTCTAATGGAATTTCTTTTTCTAAATTTTCTATCTCCTCTGTGGTATATTCTTTATTCATATCTGTATCTATTATTCCTGGTGCTATTGCATTAACACGTATATTAGATGGTCCCAATTCTTTAGCTAAAGCTTTTGTAAATCCTATTAGACCAGCTTTTGCAGTAGAATAATGTACTTCCATACTTCCTCCGGTTAGACCCCAAATAGATGAAATATTTATAATAAGTCCTTGTTTATTTCTTACCATACTTTTAACTGCTTCTCTTGTACAGTAAAATGCAGAATTAAGATTGTTGTTTATCATATTATTCCAATCTTCATCTGTAATATCTGTAAATAACTTGGTTTGAGATATGCCAGCATTGTTTATAAGGACATCTACTTTTCCATATTTGCTTAAAGTATATTGTATTAGAGCCTCTGCTTCTGCTTTTTTAGATACATCTGCTTTAAAAATATCTACAGTTAATCTTTCTTTTTTTAGTTCGTTTTCCACATTTTTGGCACACTCTTCAGATTTGTTATAGTCTAAAATTATTGTGTAACCTTTTCTTGCTAAGTATTTTACAATACTTGCTCCTATTCCCCTTGAACCGCCTGTTACTATAACTACTTTATTTACTATATTTTTTTCTTGATTTTCTACCATGATTTAAATTCGCTCCTTTGTATGTTGATGTTAATGAATGACAGTTTGGACATAATAATATCAAATTATCTTCTTTATTATTTCTATAATTGCCATCAATATGTTCTATTTCAAGTGGTATTGTATTTGTATAAGTGTTCTTTTCGCCCCAACCACATTTAGCACATTTATTATTATATTTATTAAATAGATATTTTTTTATATGTAACGAAATTTGATATTCTCCTCTTAGTCCATCAAATTCACCTTTTTTCCATTTAGTAATATAATCTTTATATTGGAATTCTTTTTGGCAGTAATTATTACAAAATTTCTTTTTATTTGAAATCTCTCTTCCACAGTTTAAACAATCCAAGAAACATCCCTTCTTTCAAAAAAAGAAGAACTAGAAATTCCAGTTCTTCTTTAAGTTTGGAGCCACTTGTCCGACTTGAACGGACGACCTACTGATTCATACTACTATAATTTTCATTACCACTAAAAAGTGTTTGTAGTCTGGACTTTCTCTTTACCATAGCATTTTAATACCTTAGGTACATCGTATAAAGTCTCTACACTCGAAGATTATATCTTCTAGCTCGGGATTAGCATATATAACTTAGCCTTCCCCGAATTAGCGATGTCCACTATATATGTTTCCACATATAGGTGCAAGATAGTTCAAAATAAAACATAAAGTTTATCTATCCCACAAGTCAGTTGCTCTACCAACTGAGCTAAAGTGGCATTTTGGTGACCCCGACGGGAATCGAACCCATGTCTCCGCCGTGAAAGGGCGATGTCTTAACCGCTTGACCACGGGGCCAGAAATCTGCACTAGGGCTTTTGTACCCTAGTAGATTGGTGAGCCATCGCGGACTCGAACCGCGGACAACTTGATTAAAAGTCAAGTGCTCTACCACCTGAGCTAATGACCCAGATTTAGGCTTGCGCTTATTTTGTAAACGCAAGTATTATTTTAAACTATTTTTTTGTATTTGTCAATACAATTTGTGAATTTTCTGTGAAATTCTTTAACTTTTTATAAATTTTTTATTTTAATTACATAATTTAATTCAAAATTGACGAGATTTATATATTTCGTCAATTTTAAACTAAATAAAACTATACATTAGATAAAGAATTTATTTATTTAATTCTTCTACTAATTCATTAACGTCTATTCCATGTACTTCACAAGCTTCTTCTAATGTTTCTGCTTGAGAAGCTGGGCAACCTAAGCAATGCATTCCTGCATCCATTAAAATTTCTGCTTTCTCTGGAGCTTGTTCTAAAAGCTCTCCTATCTTCATATCTTTATCAATTTTCATCTTACTAATCTTCCTTTCTTTTTATTTTAACTAAAAATCGATCTACATAAAATTTTATCACAAATTTTCAAAAAAGTATAGACAAAATTTAAAAAATGTTGTATTATTGTTAAAAATTGGAAGGCGGTGTTTAAATTTAGTCTATTAGATTTGTTTTTCATAATATTTATTATTCATCTTTTTATTACTCTTTATTCAATTTATTTATTTTTCAGTAATAAAATTTTTCATAATCGTCAAGGTTCTAAATTAAATTTAAAATCCAAATTTTCTAAGTAATCTTTTTTAGCGAGGTGAGTTTATTTATTAAGCGTCTATTATTCATTATTATTTTTTCTTGTATTTATTGCTTTATAGGATTTAAGCTTTTTTCTAGCATTATTTACGCAAATTCGGTAATTATTCCCTATGGTATACACCATTTTGATATTTGTATAAAAAATCCTGATTTATGGAGATATATTGAAATTACATTTATTTTTACATACATATTTTCTTCTCTTATTATTTCTAACTCAATTTATCGAATTTTGTGTACTATTTTTAAAAAAATATATGAAATTATTCGTAAATTTTGTAAAATAAGAAAAATCTCTATTTTCTCTAGATTAATAAATATTTTTAATAAACTAATTTATTTTATTCTTCAAAAAAAACAAATAAGGAAAACTAAATATACCTTTTTCAGTTCCAGAGAATTATCAAAAAATAATTTGCTTAAACATGATAAGCTATTAAAAAGTAAAAAGCCTTTGCAATTATTCGTAGGCAATACTATTAGTTCAAATAATCCTATTTATCTTCCTGCCACTAGTCTATATCAAAACATATTAGTTACAGGTACAATAGGTACTGGAAAAACCAGTAGTGCAATGTATCCTTTTACAAAACAATTAATTCAATATTGTAATAATAATTCTCAAAACAAAATAGGAATGCTAATATTAGATGTAAAAGGAAATTACTATATTAAAGTGTCTGAATTTGCAAAGCAATTTAATAGAGAAAATGATTTAATTGTAATTAGTTTAGGTGGTAAATATAAGTATAACCCATTACACAAGCCAAATTTAAAGTCTACAGTTCTTGCAAATAGATTAAAAACAATTCTTCTTCTATTTTCTCCAAATAACTCCGAAAGCTATTGGTTAGATAAGGTTGAACAAATTTTAGCGGAATGTATTAAACTTTGTAGATTATATAATGATGGATATGTCACTTTTGAAGAAATTCATAAACTTGTGTCAATAGAAAATTATTATGCTGAAAAAATAGAGTATCTAAGGAAAAAGTTTTTAAATAATGAATTTAGTAAGGAAGATACATATAATTTATTATCATCTTTAAATTTCTTTCAAAAAGAGTTCTTGTCTTTAGATCAGCGTACTTTGTCTATTTTGAAATCTGAAATTACTAGAATTACAAATGTTTTTGTTTCTGATTATGAAGTTTATAAAACTTTTAATCCACAAAAAGAAGAACTTAATTTTTTTGGTTTTGAAGATTTAATAAATACTGGAAAAATAGTGGTTTTAAATATGAATATATCTGAGTATAGGGTTTTATCTAAAATAATTGCTACCTATTTGAAGCTAGATTTTCAAACAGAAGTAATGGCTAGACTTGCAAATAATTTTAAAAATTCTTCTAGAACAGTTGCTTTTATTTCTGACGAATATCACGAATATTGTACAAGCTCAGATAGTGAATTTTATGCTCAAAGTAGAGAAGCCAAATGCATAAATATTGTAGCCACTCAAAGCTATACTTCTCTCTTAAACTCTTTAAATAATAAATACGCTGTTGATGTAATTGTCCAAAATTTGGTTAATAAATTTTGGTTTAGGACGGATGATATTTTTACTATTGAAAATGCTCAAAAACAAATTGGTAAAGAAGATAAAGAAAGGCTTTTTAAAAGCATTTCTGAAAATGCAAAGGAAACTAACTATAGTTATATAACTAATACTTTAAATTCTGTTGATTCAAACATTTCTGAGAGTATTAGTACACAAATAACAAATGATTTTGTTTACGATACTAATTTTTTTACACAGAATTTAGAAAATTTTTGTGCCCTTTCTTTTCTTTCTGATGGAAGTAAAATTATGAAGCCCGAAAAAATTAGACTTAAACCTTATTTTGAAAAATAACTTTTATTTCAATATGTTTTTACATTTATAAAATGCTACTTTCCAATATTTTGAAATATTTTATATTTTTATTTGAGGAGGTATCTTATGAAAAAATCTAAAAATAAATTTATTTTTATTTATTTTTTATTTTTATTATTTGTATTTTTTATTACATTTAGTAATGTTTGTTCCTCTGCTCTTTTTAATAGTACACCAGAACTTGTAGATAGATTAAATGGTGCATTTGAAAGCATAAAAGGTTGGCTTCTTACTTTAGCCACTCCTGCTGCTGCTGTAGCAGTAGGTGTTGGTGTTTTTATGAAAAAATTTAGCTTTGGAGATGAAGAAAGAATTAGAGTAGCTAAAAAACTAATACGTGGTTCTTTATTTTCCTACGCATTTATTCTTGCAATAAATTTAATTTTAGCTGCTATTAAGTCTCTTGTAGAATAATATTTTGTATAAATTTTAGAATTTATTCATAAACAATTAAATCTTGGAGGTATATTTTGGAAGAAACAATTTCAAGTTCAGAAATCACTAATATTACTGAGGTTATTATAGATACTATAAATAATTTATTAAACTCATTATTCTCTTCTATAGATAATAGTGTTTATAATACGTTGGATAATTTAGCTTTTATTGATAATGACATATTACATGATTCTATTTTTGAAAAATTTTTTGGTTATCATTCAAATGTAAGTTTATTAGTCATCGCAAATTCATTACTAGTTGCCGTGTGTTTATATTATTGTTTTAAACTTATATATTCGCATTTTAGCGGTATTTCTATTGAGAAACCATATCAATTTATTTTTAAATTATTGATATTTGCTATATTTGTTAATTGTTCTTTTTATATTGGTGAATTTTTTATATATTTTACATCTTTAATTTCTTCACTAATTCGAGAAATAGGACAGTCTATTTTGAATACTAATATTTCTTTTTCTGCTTTAATAGAGAACGTAAATTCAGTCATTACAATAGATGCTTCAAATATCAATGTTTTTTCATTCGACGGAATACTAAAAAGCATTATATCTTTTAGTTTTGTAAGTTTATTATTTACTTATTCTTTACGATATATAATGATAAAAGTACTAATTTTATTAATGCCTTTTGCTTTTCTTACTTTAATAAATAGCTCTAGTTCGTGGTTTTTTAAAGCATGGCTTAAGGTCTTTTTGTCATTGCTATTTATTCAGCCATTTATTTCTCTTATACTACTTATTGTTTTTGCACTTGATTTTTCTTCTTCTGATATTACCTCTAAATTATTATGTATTGGTTCTTTATATGCTTTAATTAGAGCTAATTCATATGTACAAAGTTTTATAGGTGGAATTTCCACAGATGTTTCACAAAATTTTAAAATAATGAAAGGTCAAATTAAATAATTATGAAATTTATATTTCCACAAAATTATAATTTTGATAGTAAATTATTAGGATTTATTGATTATACAACTGTAATTTTAAATATTGTTTGGGGACTTATTGTCTTCTTTATAGTATATTTTCTTATTCCAAACATTACTCTTAAAATAAGTATATTTATTGTTTTATTTTTTCCTTTTGCATTGCTCAGCATTATAGGATTTAACCATGAAAGAATGTTATATATTATAAAGTATTTATTTAAATATATTTTTTCTCCTAAAATTTATTTATACAAAAAATATTAAAATCCCAATACTGCTATTTTTTCTCTATATCTCTACTTTTTTCTTGCTTTTTCTATATTATTTTACAATTTTACTAATTGTTTTTTTATATATATAATGATATAATTTCATTTATACTTTTAAGGGGAGGAATAACTTATGAAATTAGAAAGTGCAGATTTATCATCATTATTTTCAAACACATCAATACCAGATATATTTTTCTCGGAATATTTGTCTGAAGCTAGTGGTGACTTCATAAAAGTATATTTATATATGCTATTTTTATCTAAGTATGATAAAGATATAAAAATAAATGATTTATCTAAGAAGCTGGTTTTACCTGTTAAAACAATTCAAGATGCAGTTAAATACTGGGAAGATAAATGTTTAATAACTAAAAAAAATACTGGATATATTGTTAACAGCATTCAAGAGATTGAACTTCATAAGTTATATAAACCAAAGACAGCTTTATCTGCAGAGCAATTACAAAAATCTGCAGAAAATCAAAAAAGAGCTAAAGCAATCGACTTTATTAATAATAAATATTTTTCAGGGCTTATGCCAACTACTTGGTATCCTGAAATTGAACTATGGTTCAAGAAATATGGCTTTGATGAGGAAGTTATGATTGCATTATTCGGATACTGTTTTGATATGTCTGCTCTTCATAAAAATTATGTTCAGGCAGTCGCAGAAGCTTGGAATAAAAACAATATAAAAACATTTAATGATTTGGATGTTTATTATGAAAAACAAGAAAAGTTAAAAGTTATAGCTAAAACAATATCAAAGAAATTAGGTCTATCACGTGCCCTTACTCAATACGAATATGCATATATAGAGAAATGGGTTGTTGATTATGGTTATTCTTTAGATATAATAGAAATTGCCCTTAAGAAAACTACTTCTAAAGCTAATCCTAATTTTGATTATTTAGATAAATTATTAACCGATTGGCATGAAAGAGGCTTTAAAACTTCAGGAGAAGTACAATCCTTCTTAAATGAAATGAAAGAGAAAAATAAAAATGTAAAACAATTGGAAAAAACAACAGGATATAATAAATATGACCAAAGAACGTATGATAATTTAGATAATTTATATGCAAACTTAAAGAAATAAGCTAATTTGGAGGTATCTTAGTGGACTCAGTTTTAAAAAATATCTTATCACAATACGATAAGAAAAAGACGCAAGCAGAAGTTGATGCAAAAACCAGAAAAGAAGAATTATATCAGAAATACCCAAAGTTACAAAATATTGATGACAAGGTAAGTTCTTTGGCAATTTCGACGACTAAGTCTATAATAGCCAATAATGATAAGAATTTATTAAAAGAACTTAATGATAATATAAATAGGCTAAAAGAAGAAAAATATTCTATATTAAAAAAGCTTAATATACCAGAAGATTATTTTGAACCGCATTATGAATGTCCCATTTGTAAAGATACTGGATATGTTACTAATAATGATTATTCAGTTACAATGTGTAGTTGTTTAAAACAAAAATTATATAATGAGCAATATAATAAATCTAATATTTCTAATTTAGATACGCAAAATTTTAATAATTTTAGTGATTTACTTTATTCTGATAAAGTGGATAAAAAATATAATGCCGATATATCACCTAGAGAAAATATCAATCAAATTAAAAATATTTGTTATAAATTTATTGCTAATTTTGATAATAAAAGTCAAAAAAATTTATTGTTTACTGGTAATACCGGACTGGGAAAAACTTTTTTATCTAGTGCAATAGCAAATGAAATTTTGAAAAAAGGTAAAAATGTGCTATATCAAACTGCTCCGGTTATGTTAGATGCAATACTAGATTATAGATTTGGTAAAACTAAAGGTTCTAATATATTAGATAGTATATTAAGTGTAGATTTACTAATAATTGATGATTTAGGTGCTGAAAATCCAAGTAATATTAAATCTTCTGAACTTTTTAATATTATTAATACACGTTTATTAAATCAAAATAAAATTACAAAAACCATAATTTCTACAAACTTAAATTTAAGAAATTTATATTCAAATTATGACGAACGTATTATTTCTAGAATTATTGGAAATTATGATATTTGTTACTTTTTTGGTGATGACATTAGATTTAAAAATGTAAGATAAGAAAAGTGGCTTCGCCACATGTGCGTTTTGCTTCGCGAATATGCACGGCCAAAAGAAACTTAACCTTGTTGTATAGAAAAAATCTTCGATTTTTCCTATACAATAAGAAAATAAGAACTACTTACTTCTTATAGTAAATAGTTCTTTATTTTTATCTTTCTTCTTGTTTTTGCTCATTTTCCTTTTGTTCTAACTTATTCAAAGTATCATATATAATTTCATAAGCATCTGGAAGATTTTTATATTCTTCAGGTAAACTTGCAAAAAAGCTATTGATTACTAATTTTCTTACCTTCCACATATCTTCTTGTTTAATTGCTGTTCCTTCACTTAGAGCTCTTACCTGAAAATATAATTCAGATTCGACCATAACTCGTAGCTTATTCCTTAAACTAGCCTCATCACTCATTTTAACCTCCATCAGAGCCTTTTTGCTCTTACAACAATTTTTTTATTATTTATTCTTGTTCTTTTTCTTCCATAGGAATTGTTTCAATGCTAACCACTTTTCCCTCATTTGTTCTCATTAATGTTACCCCTTGTGTAGAACGTCCTAATACACTAATGTCTGAAACTTTAAGTCTTATTATTGTTCCAGTATCTGTAATTAGCATTACATCTTCATCATCTGTAGCAATTCTTATACCTACTAAATCTCCAGTTTTTGGTGTTACTTTATATGTTATTACACCTTTTCCACCTCTTGTTTGAACTCTATATTCATCTAGTTCCGTTCTTTTTCCAAATCCATTTTCTGTTATTGCAAGTAGTGTAGCCTTGCTTCCTTGGATAATAGATTCCATTCCTATTACATAGTCTTCATCATCAAGTCTAATACCAATTACGCCTTGTGACACTCTTCCCATAGGTCTTACATCTTTTTCATCAAATGTAATACACATTCCTTTTCGTGTAACTAATACGACATTATCTTCTCCATCTGTTAGTCTAACATCAATAAGTTCATCTTCTTCTTTTAATGTAATTCCAATTAGTCCACTCTTTCTTACAGACATATATTCATTAAGAGCTGTTTTCTTAATTATTCCATTTTTTGTAGCCATTAATAAATATTTTCCCTCTGCAAAATTTGCAATAGGTATAACTGCAGAAATTTTTTCTCCTCCATCTAGCATTAGAAGATTTACTATTGCTGTACCTTTTGCAGTTCTTCCAGCTTCTGGAATCTCGTATCCTCTTAGTCTAAATACTTTTCCTTTATTACTAAAGAATAATATAGTATCATGTGTAGAACAAGTAAATATTTCTTTTACAAAATCTTCTTCTCTTGTTGCAATTCCTGTTATTCCTTTTCCACCTCTTTTTTGGCTTTTATATGTATCTGTTGGCATTCTTTTTACATAACCAAAATGAGTTAAAGCAACAACACATTGTTCTTCTTTTATTAAGTCTTCTACATCAAATTCGCCCTCTGCTGCAACTATTTTTGTTTTTCTGTCATCACCGTATTTATCTTTAATTTCTAATAATTCTTCTTTTATAATGTCATATACAAGCTTATCGCTAGCAAGTATTGCTCTTAAATGCTCAATTAACTTCATTAATTCTGCATATTCTTCTTCTATTTTTTCACGTTGCAAACCTGATAGTGTTTTTAATCTCATATCTAGTATTGCTTGTGCTTGTATATCAGAAAGCTTAAATCTTTCCATTAATCTTTCTTTCGCATCATCATAAGAATTTCTAATTATTTCAATTACTTCGTCTATATTGTCTATAGCAATTCTTAATCCTTCTAATATGTGAGCTCTTGCTAATGCCTTATCCAAATCAAATTGTGTTCTACGAAGTATTACTGTTTTTCTATGGTCTATATAATAGTCAAGGCATTGTCTTAATGTAAGAATCTTTGGCTCGCCGTTAACTAATGCTAGCATTATAACTCCAAAAGTATCTTGCATTTGTGTATATTTGAATAATTGATTTAAAATAACTTGCGCATTTACATCTCTTTTTAGCTCAATAACAACTCTTACTTTTTCTTCTCTATCTGATTCATCTCTTACTTCTGAAATGCCTTCAATTCTTTTTTCTTTTACTAGGTTAGCAATATTTTCAACTAGTTTTGCTTTATTAACCTGGTATGGTAAAGATCTTACAACAATTCTTTGTTTATTTCCACTCATTTCTTCTATTTCAGCTTCTGCTCTCATTGTTATTTTGCCTTTACCAGTTGTATATGCTTCTTTAATGCCATCTCTACCTAGTATAAGTCCTTCTGTAGGGAAATCTGGTCCTTTAATGATATTCATAAGTTGTTCATCTGTAACATTATCATCATCTATGATTTTTATAATACCATTTATAACCTCTGTTAAATTATGTGGTGGTATATTAGTTGCCATACCTACTGCAATACCAGATGATCCATTTATTAAAAGAGTAGGTATTTTAGATGGTAGTACAGTTGGCTCTTGTAATCTATCATCATAGTTAGGCATAAAGTCAACAGTGTTCTTTTCAATATCTTCAAGCATAGTCTCTGCAATTTTTGACATTCTTGCTTCAGTGTACCTCATAGCAGCTGGCGCGTCACCATCAACAGAACCAAAGTTTCCGTGGCCATCTATTAGTGGATATCTCATAGAGAAATCTTGTGCCATTCTTACCATAGCATCATAGACTGATGAGTCTCCATGAGGATGATATCTACCTAAAACAGAACCTACTGTATTAGCACTTTTCCTGTATGGCTTGTCTGATGTTATACCATCTTCATACATAGCATATAAAATTCTTCTATGTACTGGTTTTAAACCATCTCTTACGTCTGGAAGTGCACGAGAAACAATAACACTCATAGCATAGTCAATATATGATGTCTTCATTTCTGTCTCAATGTTTCTTTCTATAATCTTTCCTTCATTTTCTTCCATTTTTATTATTCCGTCCTTTCTATTTCCGTTATTTATTCTACCCTTGTATTATACTATAAATGCTTTAAATTTTGCAAGTAAAAAAGGCTATTTCTTTTCGAAAAAATAGCCTTTTTTAACTATCCAATATATATATTTAACTTAATAAATTTGCTAATTCTCTTTGTTCATTTGTTAAATTAAAATCTTTATTGTTATTTTTAATTAACATATGTAAATTTTCTATAATACGCGCCTCTTTTATAGTGCTTTCCAAAGGCATTATTTCTTTTAGAGTTTCTTGTATTTTTTCATACTCTTTTTGCATTCCATCAAAATCTTGATTATTGAAACTCTCTTTCCAATTGTTTTCATACGCTGATAAATTTTCTACTTCTTCTAATTGATTAGTAAAATTATCTTCTATTT
This sequence comes from uncultured Clostridia bacterium, assembly GCA_944391835.1. Lineage (GTDB taxonomy): Bacteria > Bacillota > Clostridia > TANB77 > CAG-508 > CALXVA01. The sequence goes on from CALXVA010000002.1 coordinate 39,096, forward strand.
TATTACTTACGCTATTTAATATTGCATCCTTTCCACTACTTATTAAATTAGCGACATTACTACTAATTAAACCAGAAGAGCTTGTCTTATCTAATACAGTATCTAGTACCCCAGAAATCCCATCAATTATTCCTCCATTTTTTACTGCATCTCTTGCCTGTGAAATACTATCAAAATTCCCTGTAAAAATTCCAACAATGCTTTTACCTAAATCTATAGCGTTGTTTATTGCCGTATTTACTCCCTCTTTAAATCCTCCTTCAAATAGAGCATCTTTAACTTCAACCACTCCATCTTCTATAAAATCTGGTAATACCATTCTTATTCCAACATCTAATGCAGAATTGATGGCTTTTCCTAAACTTGATTCTAAAAAGCTATTTTGCTCTTGTACAAGATTTTCTTCTGTTAAATTATTTGCTAAAGAAATGTTGTTTTCTATTTCCATAATAATTACCTCCTATTATTTTATAATTTATTTTTAAATATTCTTTTCTTATTTTTTTATTTATTAAATTATATTTATTATTTTTATTTATCATTTTATTATATATTTCACTATAATTTATTTTTCCAATTATATTAAATTCGCTAAATATAATCTTTAATAATTTTAAACTAATTGATTCAGAATTATATTTATTAAATATTAAATTAATTTTATTTATTTCTATATTTATATTATTTATAAATTTATCTAATATTTTTATAGATTTATTTATTTCTAATAAATTAGTATCAGATATAAATAAACATTTATTACTTATTTTTATTATTTCTTTTATATTATTTAAATCGTCATTACAATTAGTATCAATAATAATTAAATCATAAATATTTTTTAAATTATTTATATTTTCTAAAAAAATATTTAAAATATAATAATTATTTTTATTAATTTTTTTATTGTTTACTAATAAATTTATTTTTTTATTTATTTTAATAAAATTAAAATAATCCAAAAAACTATTATTTAATTTTATAATGTTATTGTCTAATATATTATTTGAGGTTGAATTTTTAACACCTAGAATTGTGCTAATAGAATTATTTAAAAAATCTGAATCAATAATTAAAATTTTATTTTTCTGAAAAATATTTATTTTAGCTAAATTTATAGATATAATTGTTTTTCCCACTCCCGGTGGTCCTGTAATGCAAATTGTTTTATTATTGTAATCTTTGTTAGAATTATTATTAATATAATCACTTTTATTTATTTCTTCATTATTATTAATTATTTCAATTAATTTTTTTATATTTATTTTTTCATTTTTTTTATTATATATAATATTGTATATTATTTTTTCATTTATAAGTTCCTCTAAGTTTTCATTATTTTCTGAAATAATTATTATTTTAATATTTTTATTAATAATATTTATATGTTTAATTAATTCTTTTATTTCAATATCTCCTTGTAATAATGTATTTAATATAATAAAATTAATATCTTGAAATTCTTCTAAAACTTCAATAACTCCCTCTCTATATTGAATATCATTTAAAATTATTTTTAAATTTTCTTCTTTTTTTAATTCTTTATTTATATATTCATCGCCAATAGCGGTTATAATTTTTTTCATATAATTTCCTTTACTTTTATTTTTTATTATTAATTAATTTTAAATTAAATTTAATTAAATAAATAATAATTAATTATTATTTATCTATTTTCTTTTCTATAATTTCTTTTTCAAAATCTGCTGCATATATTTTATTTAATATATGTTCATCTCCTACAAAAGTTAAGCACTCTCCTCTTTTTAAAGATTTTATTTCTATTTTTTCTTTTTCTGATAAATTTGTGTATTTTTCTAATATTTTTATATTTTCTTCTTCAAGTGAGAAAAATGTTTTTATACTTGAATTATTTAAAATACTTTTTCCATATATTCCATCTTCTAAACTAAAAATATCTGAAATATCTTGAGTAACAGCAACTCCACTTCCACCATATTTCCTAATTGTTTTAAATATTTTATATATAAACCCAGCCACATCTTTATTAGAAGTTACTCCAATTAGTCTCCATATTTCATCTAAATAAATTGCTTTTTTTATTTTTCTATCTTTTTTTATTTTATCCCAAAATAAATCCGTAAATAAATACATTCCATATTTTAGATTTTCTTCACCTAATTCATATACATCAGCAACTATCAATTTATTATTTAATTCTACATTTGTATAATTATTAAAAAAATTTAATGATCCTTTTATAAATGGAATTAATTTTATTTTAAATATTTTAGTTCTATCGTCTTTATCTAAAATATTATAAAAATCCTGCAAAATTGGCATATCAATACTTTCTTTAAAAATTAATTTATTTTCTGATTTTTCTTTATATAAACTTTTGTCATCAAAAGTTATATTTTTAGTATTATATAATTCAATCAATTTTTCTTCTAAAATAGCTTTTTCTTCTTCATTTATTTTTCCAAAAATAAGATTAAAAAATCCAATCAATTTACTAATTTTATTTGCTAAATATCCTTGTTCATCATCTTCTATACTTTCTTTTCTTATATCAAAAACATTTATATATGTGTCTGAACCAGGTCCTATTTTTAAAAGTGTTCCATTTAAATTTTCACATAAATGATTATACTCTCTTTCAGGATCTATTATGTATTGCTCTATTCCCAATAATCTATATCTTAAAATTAGTAATTTCGTATAAAATGATTTTCCTGCACCAGATGTTCCAAAAATACACATATTTGCATTTTTATATTTTTGTGTATTATATCTGTCAATAAAAATAAGAGAATTATTATATATATTTATTCCAATAAATATTCCTGTATCATCAAAAATAGCTGAAGATATAAAAGGATATGTACATACTAATCCACTTGTTAGTACATTTCTTTTTGATACTTCTTTTAATAATTTATTATTTTCCATTAATGGCATACATGCTCTATATGCTTGTTCTTGTCTAAAAAAAGCTCTCCTTGTATGTAGTCCCTTACTTTCTAGAATGCCTTCTATTTTATTTAATGTATTATCTACCTCTTTTATTTCTTGTGAATAAGTATTTATATAAATATATAAAAAATATAAGTCTTCATTATTTATTTGTAATTCTTTTCTAATATATTTTGCATCATTATATGTAAAAGATGCAATATCAATATCTTGTCTATTTTGATTATTGCCTTTTAAATCGGCTCCGACATTTCCTATATGATATGTAAGTTCTCTAATAGTTTTATAATTATCTTGTTTTTCATAAAAAATAGAAATATTAACATCAATATTTGTATCAATAAGTGTTTTCAAAAGTAAATCACTTTGCTCTCTAAAATAATTAATAATTAATATTGATGAAAAATAATTATTATCAATTTCAATGTATTTTGGATTTGTTAAGTTAATATAAGATGGTGCTAAAAAATCATTATCAGAAATAGTTCCTTCCATAAAATTTATTTTTTCTTTATTATTTTTTTGTGTTTTTTTATTTATTTTCATTATTTTCCTTTCCTAAAATAAATAATTAATTCTATATTTTAATTATTTTTTTATTTAATTACTTATTTTCCTCTATTAAATTTAATAATATTTATATAAAAATATTATCGAATTTATTTATTGTTTGAATAAATTCTTGTATTGAAAAAAGAGAATAAAATATTTTTTATTTGTTCCTTATCATTCATGTCTGTTGCAATGTTACCACATCTTGCTAATCCATCTTTTATTTTAAAATATTTATTATTAAGATTTTCTATTGCATGAGTTTGAACATCAATTATTTCATTATTTTTATTTATATAGTCAATAATAATATAATAATTTTTTGAAGATGATTTTTTATTATTATTTAATTCTTTAATAAAATTTATATATTTTTTTGATATTTCTTGGATATTTTTTTCTTCTTGAATTAAATTATTATTTATTTGAGAAAAATGATTAGATAAATCTTCTTTATTACTTTGAATTAAAATTTGGAAATTAAAATCACAAGTTTTTAGAAATATTTTATATGAATTTAAAATAGCTTCTTTTTCTAAATCAGATTTTAAATTAAAATTGATAGGATTTATTTTAATTATTTTTATATATCTATTATCTTTTGTTTTTATAATTCCGTTTTCCAGTATTTTATCTGTTTTCAGCCAATTTTGTGAAGAATTATTAGTATTATTTTTATTTATTTTAAATATATAAATAACCTCCTTATTTTCTTAAATTTTGTATTTAACTATATATCACATTTTATTTACAATTTCAAGCAAAATCGTATGCCAAATTTCGACATTTTTCCACATAGTGTTACAATTCACAGCAAAATTTATTTTTATAGCCAAAGTTAATATATTCAAAATTTGTTAGAATATGGAATGGAAAGTGATTTGAGTATAGAAATTCTAAGAAAATTTTGGTAGGGAATCTCAAAACCTTTTGAGGGTGCTACCAAAATTTTTCAAAGAATTTCTACGAAAATCAACTTGACCGACATATTCGATACATATTTTTAATATATTAACTTTGGCTGAAAGAACATAATAGACTTTGGCTTAATATACCAATACACTATATATCCAAATTCTTTACATATTTTGCATTCTCTTCAATAAATTTTCTTCTAGGATTTATATCATCCCCCATTAAAATAGTAAATATCTCATCTGCTTTTATAGCATCTTCAAGTTTTACTTTTATTAAAATTCTCTTTTCTGGGTTCATTGTTGTTTCCCATAGTTGTTCAGGATTCATTTCTCCTAAACCTTTATATCTTTGGATGTTTACACCATCTCTTCCTAATTCATTTAAGTGTTTTGTCATTTCTTCGTCTGTATAGCAATATATATCTTCTTTTCCTTTTTTAGATAGTTTATATAGTGGTGGTTGAGCTAAATATACATTTCCATTTTCTATAAGTGGTCTCATATATCTAAAGAAGAATGTTAATAGTAATGTTCTAATGTGTGCGCCATCAACATCGGCATCGGCCATTATAATTACTTTTCCATATCTTATTTTTGATATATCAAAATCTGCACCAATTCCTGCTCCTACAGCTAAGATTACTGGTTGTAACTTATCATTATTATATATTTTATCTGCTCTTGATTTTTCAACATTAAGCATTTTTCCCCATAGTGGAAGTATTGCTTGGAATCTTCTATCTCTTCCTTGTTTTGCACTACCACCTGCAGAGTCTCCCTCAACTATATATACTTCGCATTCAGATGCTACTTTGCTACTGCAATCTGCAAGTTTTCCAGGTAATGTTGATGTTTCTAATGCTGTTTTTCTTCTTACTAGTTCTCTTGCTTTTCTTGCAGCTTCTCTTGCACGTGATGCGCTTATACATTTTTCTAGTATAGCTTTAGCAACTGATGGATTTTCTTCTAGGAAATTATCTAAGGCTTCATTTACGGCATTACTTACAATTCCTGTTACATTACTATTTCCTAGTTTCATTTTAGTTTGTCCCTCGAATTGTGGTTCTTTTACTTTTACCGAAACTACTGCTGTAATTCCCTCTCTTATATCTTCACCTTGTAAATTTCCATCTTTTTCTTTTAATAAATTATGTGATTTTGCATAATCGTTAAATGTTTTTGTTAGAGCTCTTTTAAATCCTTCTAAATGTGTACCACCTTCAACAGTATTTATATTATTAACAAATGTTAATATTGTTTCAGAATATGATGTAGTATATTGAATTGCAATTTCTATTGGAACTTCTCCATCTTTTTCAATATATATTGGCTCATTATGTAGTTTTTCTTTATTTTTGTTTAAATACTCAACAAATGATTTTAAGCCACCCTCAAAATGAAATTCTGCTTTTTTGCTTGGTTCAACTCTTAAATCTTCAATCTTTATTTTTAATCCTTTAGTTAAAAATGCAATCTCTCTAAATCTTTCCTCTAATGTATCATAGTCGTATTCTAGAGTTTCAAAAATAGTACTATCTGCTAAAAATCTTACTTTTGTTCCTGTTTTGTCAGAATCACCTATTCTTGTTAAAGGTTCTACAGTTTTTCCTCTGTTAAATTTCATTTGGAAAATTCCACCATCTCTTTGGATAGTAACTTCAGTCCATTCAGATAAGGCATTAACTACTGATGCACCAACGCCATGTAAGCCCCCTGAAACTTTGTATCCACTATCTCCACCAAATTTTCCACCTGCATGTAATTTTGTATAAACAGTTTCAGCAGCAGATATTTTTGTTTTTGGATGTATATCTACTGGTATTCCTCTACCATTATCCTGTACTGATATTATATTGCCTGGTTCTATTTTTATATCTATTTCTGTACAATATCCAGCTAAAGCTTCATCCACACAGTTATCTACAATTTCATATACTAAATGGTGTAATCCCCTTATAGATACACTACCTATGTACATACCAGGTCTTTTTCTAACTGCTTCTAGCCCCTCTAATACTTGTATTTGCTCTGCTCCATATTCATGTTCAAATTTTTCCATTATTTTTCCTCCTAATTGTCTTCTATATATGTTTATTTACTTGCTCTTTTAGCTATTGTGCTTGAAGAAATATTTGTAATATAACCAATAATTTTATTATTTTTTTCTAAAATTATTAAAGATTTTTTATTTTTATCTGATACATCTATAATATTATCACTAATTTTTAAATTTTGTAATATATTTTCTAATTTTTTATTTTTTTCCAATGATTCAATATCTAAAATAGAAATAATATTATCAGAATTTATAACAACATCTTTTCCTATGTGAACATACATTATACAATTTCTCCTTTTTTCACATTATATAAATTACATTCCAAATTAGGTAAATCAATTTTTTCTGTTCCTGTTAAAATAACTTGAGTATTTTTTATATTATTTAGAAAATTTTTTCTTCTTTCTTCATCTAGTTCTGACATAAAATCATCAAGTAATAATATTGGATATTCACCAATTTCATCATAGATAACATTAAGTTCTGCAAGTTTTAATGATAAAACTACAGTTCTATTTTGTCCTTGTGATCCATAAGTTCCAACTTCTTTTTCGTTTATATATATCATAAAATCATCTCTATGTATACCCTTTGTAGTAAATCCTTTTATAATATCTAATTTTCTTCTTTCTTTTAATAATTTTAAATAATTTTCTTTTTTTTCACAATTTGATATATATTCAATTTCTAATGTTTCTTTATTTTCTGTAATTTCACTATGAATTTTATTTATTTTTTGCATAATTTTTTTAATAAATTCATCTCTGTAATTAAAAATCTTTTCTGCATAATCAGCTAATTTTTCATCCCAAATTTCTAGCATTTCTTCTGGCTTATTCTCTTCTCTTATCTGTCTTAAATAATTATTTCTTTGTTCAATTGTTTTTAGATACATATTTAGGTTATACACATAGTTAGGTCTTAATTGCCCTATCATCATATCTAAAAATCTTCTCCTGCCAGCAGGTCCATCTTTTAAAATGTTTATATCATCTGGTGTAAATATAACAATATTTACATTTCCTAAAAGTTCACTAAGTTTTTTTATTTTTATTCCGTTTAAGTAAATTTGTTTTTTATCTCCTATTTCTATTTTTATTTTTCCGTCTCTATCTTTTTTTTGATAAAAAACTTCTACAATTAAATTAGTTTCATTAAATTTTATCATTTCTTTTTCTTTAGTTGTCCTAAAAGATTTCCCAAAACTACATAGAAATATAGATTCTAAAATATTTGTTTTACCTTGTGCATTATTTCCATATATAATATTTATATTTTTATTTAAATTTAATTCAAGCTGTTTATAATTTCTAAAGTTTTGAAGTTTAATTTTTTCTATGTACATGCTATATTTATGTCCTTCTTTTATTTATATTTTTCCACTTTTTATTAAGTTATTCTTTAAGTTATCCACATTTTAACATTAATTTGTTGATAACTTGTTTTTGTTGATTTTTCCACATCTTCGTGATTTTTTCTCCGACTTATCCACATTTTCACACAAAAATGTGGATAAGTATTGCATCAAAACAATTTTTCTATATTTTATTTATACCTTGAAAAAAGAATTAACGTTTTGACTAGGCAAACGAGCAAGAAAACCGGAGGCGTACACCTTGTACGTCGAGGATTTTCGAAGTGAAGTTTAACAACGTCAAAACTTAATTATTTTTTCAAGAACTGTTACTCTTTCATTCTGATAGGAAGAATCATATAAATATAATCTCCACCTTCTTCAACAGGTCTTATAATACATGGCATAATGCTTGTACCAAAATCAATAAATACTTCTTGGTCATCTATATTTCTTAGTGCATCTAGAAAATATTTTGGATTAAATCCTGCTTCTATATTTTTTCCTTCTGTTGTAACATATATTTCTTCTTTAGCATCACCTGTTTGATTTGTACAAGAAATTGTTACTTTTCCTATATCTACATTTACTTTAACAGGATATTTTTTCTCTTTTTCTATGCTTGAAGATGAAATTAAACTAATTCTTTCAAAACAATTTTGTATTGTACTTTTATCTACACGTATTCTTGTTTCCCAATTTTCTGGAATAACACTAGAATAATTTAAAAATTCACCATCTAATAAACGTGTTACTATTTTACAATTTTCCATTTCAAATAATGCTTGGTTCTTTGCAACTCCTATTTTTATAATATCATAAGAATCTACAATTATTTTATTAATTTCATTTAATGTTCTTCCAGGAATTACTGCTGAAAAATCATTTATTTTGTTTTGTAAAAATTTGCTTTTCCAAGCTAATCTAAATCCATCTACAGCAACTACATTTAATTTATTATTTTTTATTTCAAATAAGCACCCTGTAAATATTGGCCTATTTTCTTCTGTACTTACTGCAAATATTGTTTTTCTAATCATATCTTTCAATGAATTTTGTTCTAATTCTATAGAATTTTCTATATTTATTTGTGGTAATTCTGGAAATTCATTTGGATTCATTGTTGCTAATTTATATAAAGAACCTTCGCATTCTATAACTAATAGATTTTTTTCATCTAAAGTTATTTTTATTTCTGCATCTGGCAATCTACGTATAATTTCACTAAACATTATTGCATTTACTACTGTCGCTCCTTGTTCTTTAACTTCACAATTGATTACATATTCAATACCAATTTCTAAATCATAAGTTGTAAATTTAACTTCATTATCATTTGTCTGAATTAAAATTCCTTCTAATATAGGCATTGTTGTTTTAGTAGCAACAGCTTTTGTTACGGAATTAAGTGCTTTAAGGATATTATCCTTTTCACAAATTATTTTCATTTTGCTCTCTCTCCTTTATAAATAATATAAATATTTTTAGTAGTAGTAGTAGTAGGCTATGTGGATAATGTGGAAAACTATGTGGAAAGCTTATCTCCCTAACAAATTTAATGTTAATAACTTAGTGGATAATTTGAAAAGTTATCTACATTTATTTTTTTTTAATGTGAATAACTAAGATATTAACACTTTATTCACATACTTTTCACATATCTATGTGGATAGTCTTTCTAGCCGTTCCGTAAGTAAAGATTGAATCACTTCTTATCAAACATTTATTTATCAAACGTATTTTTTCAAAAAGTGATTCAAACTCTTTATTCACAATTACTTGCCATTTAATAAAATGTTTTTCACACTTTCCACAATCCTTTTTGTACTTACATTGTTTTGAACTTCTTTTTCTATTTTTGAGCATGCGTGTATTACAGTTGTGTGATCTCTTTTACCAAATCCAGCTCCTATCTTGGTTAGAGGAAGCTGAGCAACATTTCTACATAAATACATTGCTATTTGTCTTGGAAATGTTACATCATTTGAGCGTTTCACACCTTTTAATTCTTCTACGGTCACATTAAAATATTTTGACACTGTTTCTTGTATTAACTCTAATGATAATACTTTATCTTTTTTGGTAATAACATCATTTATAGATTTTTCTGCCATTTCCATTGTAATTGGAGTATTAGTTAATGATGCATTAGCAATTAGTTTATTTAGAATTCCTTCTAGTTCTCTTATGTTTGAATCTATTTTTGTTGCTATATCACTTAGAATTTCGTCATCAATTATGATATTATCTAATTGAGCTTTTTTTCTAAGGATTGCTAAACGTGTTTCATAATCTGGATTTGAAATATCTGCAATTAAGCCCCATTCAAACCTAGATTTTAATCTATCCTCTAAAAGATTTATATCTTTTGGAGGTCTATCACTTGAAATTATAATTTGTTTTCCATCTTCATGTAATGCGTTAAAAGTATGGAAAAACTCTTCCTGACTTCTATCTTTTCCTGCTATAAATTGAATATCATCAATTAATAACACATCTATATTTCTATATCTATTTCTAAACATTTCAGTTTTATTGTCTTTTATAGCATTTATAAGTTGATTAGTAAATTTTTCTGCAGTTACATACAAAATATTAGCATTTCTATTATTAAGCAATATTTCATTTGCTATAGCTTGCATTAAGTGCGTTTTTCCTAAACCAACTCCACCATATATAAACAATGGATTATATGCAGTTGCTGGAGCTTCTGCAACAGAAAGTGCTGCTGCGTGAGCAAACCTGTTACTATTACCAACAACAAAACTATCAAATGTATATCGTGGATTTAACGTAGAATTTTGGTAATTTGTTGGATTATTTGATAATTGTTTTGCAGCTTGTAGTTCTTCTTCTCCAACATCATCTTTTAATATTACAGTAATTTCACAATTTTTATTGGTAATATAATTAAAAGTATTTTTAAATAAATCATGATATCTTGAAAGTATAGATTCTTTTTGAAATGCATTATTGGCAATTAAAACAATATTGTTGCTTTCAGCACTTTCAATATCTAAATCTCGTATCCAAGTTTCATAGGCAATTTTTGTAGTTTCATCTTTTAAAAGTTCTTTTGCTTTTGTTAAAAGTTCATTTAATTCGTCTCTTTGCATTGTTTTCAGTCCTTCCAAAATATTATGAGTAAATTTATATATAAAGTGTATAAAAGTTATACACATAGTTATCCACAATATTTTTATATAATATCAAATAAATTGCAAGATAGTCAATATAAAAAAATATTTATTTAAAAAATCTGCATTTTGTATTGACTTGCAAGGAATTTTAGGATATAATAATAAAGCTTATTATTAGAAAAATCCGGCAACGGTTATATATATTATAGGAGGTGCAAAATGAAAAGAACATATCAGCCAAAAAAAAGACAACATCAAAAAGAATGTGGATTCATGAAAAGAATGCAAACTAAATCAGGAAGAAATGTATTAAAAGCTAGACGTGCAAAAGGAAGAAAAAAACTAAGTGCGTAAAATATTAGGTCACTTAAAAGTGATCTTTTTTTGAAATATGAGTGATTTTAATGAGAAAAATAAAAACTTTAAAGAAGAATTATGAATTTAAGAATGTATTGTCAAAAGGAAAATTTTACATAGGAAAACAAATATCAATTTATGTTTTAAAAAACAACAAAAAAGTTAATGTAATTGGTGTAGCCGTAAGCATTAAACAATGTGGTGCGGTTAAAAGAAATAGAATAAAAAGATTAATTAGAGAAAACTACAGGTTGATGAAAGATAATTTAAAACAAGGTTATGATATTGTTTTTTTATGGAATAAAAAAGGAGAAGTAGATGAGGCTAACTATTATATTATAAAAGACGATATGGAAAAAATATTAAAAAAAGCTGAATTATTTAATATAAATTAGTCTTAACGTATTTTATTATGAAAAAATTATTACTTTTCTTATTGAAAATCTATAAAAAATTTATTTCACCAATATTTAAAGCTGTTGGTGTAGAATGCAAATATTATCCCACTTGTTCTGAATATATGAGACAAGCAATTGAAAAATATGGTTCTTTAAAAGGAACTTATTTAGGGATAAAAAGACTGTTTAGATGTAATCCATTTAGTAAGGGTGGATATGATCCATTAAAATAATTAGTTGAAAAATAATTGCGTTTTGGCGTTGTTAAACTTCACGTCGAAAATCCTCAGCATACACAAAGTATGCTTCCGGTTTTCTAGCTTGTTTGCCTAGCCAAAACAACAATTCTTTTCCAACTAGACTTTTGCTCTAAGAGAGGAATGATAAAATAATGGGAGCAATTTCAAGTTTATTTGGATATTTATTAAATGCTCTGTATTCAGTATTTAATAATTATGGTATTGCTATAATTATATTTTCTATAATATTAAGAATTATATTAATACCTATAACCGTAAAACAACAAAAGTCACTTAAAAAATCAGCAGAACTTCAAGAAGAAATGAAGGAAATACAAAGAAAATATAAAAATAATCCTGAAAAGCTTAATCAAGAAACCATTGATTTATATAAAAGAGAAAAATTAAGCCCTTTTGCAGGATGTTTTAGTTCAATTATTCAAATTGTAATAATACTTTCTGTATTTTGGCTTGTAAGTCAACCTTTAACATATATGAAGAAATTAGATGTAAGTGTGATAAACGATTATAAGTCACAACTACAACAAGATGGTGAACAATCTACATATACAGAAATAGCTATTATTAATAAGTTTGGTTCAGAAGATGAAAGAGTAAGTTTAAATATGGACTTCCTGGGATTAGACTTAAGTAAAGTACCAAGTAGCAATTTAAATGATTGGACAGTATATATAATTCCACTATTATATGTAATTTCTTCTGTTTTATCAATAAAAATAAATAACATTATGAATTCTAAAAAGAAAAGTGATAAAAAAGCAATTACAGATGGAAGCAATACGAATGTACAGAATGAACCAAGCGAGTTAGAAGCAATGGAGGCTATGAATAAAAACATGATGTATATGATGCCACTTATGTCTGTATTTATAGCTTTTATAGCACCTTTGGGATTAGCTTTATATTGGTTTATAAGTAATGTTTTAGTAATTATTGAAAAATTGATTATAGATGCATATATGAAACATAAGGAGGAAAAACAAAATGTCTAAATCTATTATTGCAGAAGGAAAAACCACATCAGAAGCTATAGCTAATGGATTGAAAATGTTAAATGCTTCGAAAGAAATGGTGAATATTAAAGTATTAGAGGAACACGAAAAAAGAAGTTTCTTTAGTATATTAGCACCAAGAGTAGTAAAAGTAGAAATGTCTTTAAAAGAAAATATTCGAGAAGACAATAAAAAATATAAAAGTAAAGAAATAAAAATAAACGAAGAAGAATTAAATTTAGGAAAACAAAAAGTTGATAAATTTCTAGATGAGTTTATAAAAAGCTTTAATAATTTAAATTATAAAACAGAAGTAGACTTAAAAGAAGGATTTTTAAAAATAGATATTGAAGGCGATGATTCTAAAACATTAATAGGCTATAGGGGAGAAGTATTAAATTCACTTCAAGTAATATTAAATTCTATAGCTAATAAAGATTCTAAAGAAAAGGTTAGAATTATATTAAATATTAGCAATTATAGAGAAAAAAGAGAAAAATCACTTGAAGAATTAGCAGATAAAATATCAAAAACTGTTTTGAAAACAGGAAAATCTATTACATTAGAGCCTATGATGGCTTATGAAAGAAAAATAATACATAACAGATTACAATCAAGCAATAAAGTAAAAACATACAGTATAGGTGAGGAACCATATAGAAAAGTTGTAATTTCAAAAAAATAATAAATATATAAAATCGGAAGTCAAAGTGAAGATTTTAGTTAATTATCAATAATTTTTATAGAATTATTGAATAACTATTTTTTTACTTTGATTTTTTTATTTCACAGGGAATTTCACTAGAAATTTCTGGAGCAATAAGGTAAAAATTCTTTATAAAATTAATAGAAAGGAGAAAAAAGATGAGTAATACAATTGCTGCAATAGCTACGGCTACAGGCTCTGGAGGTATTGGAATTATACGTATGAGTGGAGATAAATGCTTTGAAATATTAAAAAAGATATTTATTCCCAAAAATAAAAATGTAGATTTAGATAAAGTAGAAGGCTATACTATAAAATATGGATATATAATAAATTCTAGAACACAAGAGAAAATAGATGAAGTGTTAGTGTCATTTTTTAGGGCACCAAAGAGTTATACAACAGAAAATATGTGCGAGATTAATTCTCATGGAGGAATGGTTGTAGAAAGAAAAATATTGGAAGAATGCTTGTTAAATGGAGCAGATTTAGCTGAGCCAGGGGAATTTACTAAAAGAGCTTTTTTAAATGGGAGAATAGATTTATCACAAGCAGAATCTGTTATAGATATAATAAATGCCAAAAACGATAAAGAAGCGCAGGCATCTCTTGACCAGTTACAAGGCAAACTATCAAGAGAAATAGAAAATATAAGGGCAGATTTATTAGATATAATGTCCGATATAGAAGCCTCAATAGACTATCCCGAGTATGATATAGAGGAAACTACAGGTGAAAAAGCAATGAATTTACTTAATAAAGAAAAAGAAAAGTTAGAATTATTAGAAAAGAGCTTCGAAAGTGGAAAAATATTAAAAGAAGGAGTTAAAACAGTAATAGTAGGAAAACCTAATGCAGGAAAATCTTCTTTACTAAATGTTATTTTAAATGAAGATAGGGCAATAGTAAGTGATTATGCTGGAACCACAAGGGATACAATAGAGGAGTTTATTAATATAGATGGAATTCCTTTAAAAATTATAGACACAGCAGGAATAAGAAAAACTGACGATTTTGTTGAAAAAATAGGAGTAGAAAAGGCAATAAATTTAATAAACGATGCAGATTTAATAATTGCAATATTTGATAGCTCAAAAAAATTAGAAGATGAAGATTATAAAGTATTGGATTTAATAAAAAATAAGAAAAGTATAATATTATTAAATAAATGCGATTTAAGCCAAAAAAATTTTGAGACAATAAATTATATGTCTAAACTAAATAAAACCGTTATAAAGGCATCTATGAAGACGGAAGAAGGTATAGATAAATTATATAAAGAGATTGCAAATTTATTTAATAATAAGGAAATAGAATTAAATGATGGAATTATAGTTACGAATATACGTCACAAAAATTTAATACATAGAGCAATAGATAACATTATAAAAGCGATGGATAGTATAAAACAAGAAATGCCAATAGATATTACAGCAATATGCATTAAAGAAACATTAGAAGACTTGGGAGAAATTACAGGAAATAATGTTTCTGAAGATATAATTAATAAAATATTTTCTAAATTTTGTCTAGGAAAATAAACGACAAAATTCGACAAAATAGGGAAATAGTGGGAAAAATCGCTATTGCGACAAAACATAAAAATGTGCCATAATGACAAAACACAACAAAGCACACTAAAAAATGCGAAAAAGTTAAATTTTACAATCAAGTAAAATCAATACTTGTAGAGGTTACGACAAAATTCGACAATTCGTTTGCTAGTCAATAAGACAAAAATAGCGAACATGTTTCACGTGTTATAATATTTATAATAAAAACTGATAAAATTAATAATAAAATAATCAAATAAATATGTTTGGCTATAATCTTATCTGATTCATATTAGCAATTTGTCGAAAAATTCATGTCAACAAATACAGTATAAAATATAATACTAAAAGTGAAGGAGGAAAAAAATGGAATACGATGCTGGAAAATATGATGTTGCAGTAATTGGAGCAGGACATGCAGGATGTGAGGCTGGACTTGCTTCAGCAAGATTAGGTTTTAAAACACTAGTGTTTTCAATTAGTCTTGAAGCAGTGGCAAATATGCCATGCAATCCACATATTGGTGGAAGTTCAAAAGGACATCTAGTAAAGGAATTAGATAGCCTAGGAGGTGAAATGGGAAAGAATATAGATAAATCTTATACACAAATAAGAATGTTAAATACATCAAAAGGACCTGCTGTATATTCTTTAAGAGCTCAGGCAGATAGAAAAAAGTATCAAGCAGAAATGAAACACACATTAGAAAAGCAAAAAAACTTATTTTTAAAGCAAACAGAAATAGTTGATATAGGAGTAGAAGATAATAAAGTAAAATATGTTAAAACTAATATTGGCGCTATATACTATGTAGATAGTGTAATTTTGGCTACAGGAACATATTTAAAAGGAAAAATATTTATTGGAGAAACATCGTTTGAAAGTGGCCCAGATGGTGTCTTTCCAGCTAATAGATTATCAGATATTTTAAAAAAATTAGGAATAAATTTAGTTAGGTTCAAAACAGGAACTCCAGCTAGAATTAATAAAAATAGTATAGACTTTTCAAAAATGGAAATACAAGAAGGAGACAAAAATCCACAGGCATTTTCATTTGAAGATAAGCTTAAGCCTAATGAAGAGCAATTACCTTGCTATTTAACCTATACAAATCAAAAAACACACGATATTATAAGAGCAAACTTACATAGATCACCACTATTTGCAGGTGTAATAGAGGGGACTGGGCCTAGATATTGCCCTTCGATAGAGGATAAAGTTGTTAGATTTGCAGATAAGGAGAGACATCAAATATTTGTTGAACCAATAGGAAGAGATACAGACGAAATGTACATACAAGGAATGAGTTCTTCACTTCCAGAAGATGTACAAATTGCTATGTATAGAACGGTTTCAGGGCTTGAAAACGCTGAATTTACAAGGCCTGCATATGCTATTGAATATGATTGTATAGAACCATCAGAATTAAAATTATCACTAGAACATAAGAAAATAAGTGGTATGTTTTTTGCAGGACAAATTAATGGAACATCAGGCTATGAAGAAGCTGCAGTACAAGGCTTAATGGCAGGAATAAATGCAGCTAGAAAATTACAAAATAAGGAACCTATAATTCTAGATAGATCACAAGCATATATAGGTGTGTTAATTGATGATATTGTTACAAAAGGAACGAACGAACCTTATAGAATGATGACTTCTAGAGCAGAATATAGGCTACTTTTAAGGCAAGATAATGCTGATTTACGCTTAACCGAAATAGGGCATGAAGTAGGGTTAATTTCAGATGAAAGATATAAGAAATTTTTACATAAAAAAGAGCAAATTGAGCAAGAAATTGCTAGAATCAAGGCCACTGTTATAAAACCTACAGAAAAAGTTAATGAATTTTTAGAAAAAAATAGTACTTCTAGAATAACAAATGGGGTAAAATTAGCAGACTTACTAAAAAGAAGTGAACTTTCATATAAAAAGTTGGCAGAAATCGATGAAAATAGGCTAATTTTAGATGATGAAGTTGCAGAAGAAGTAGAAATTCAAGTTAAATATGAAGGATATATAAAATTACAAGAAGAACAAGTAGAAAAATTTAAAAAATTAGAGCAAAAATTATTACCAAACGATATAGAATATAAAAATATAAAAGGATTAAGACTAGAAGCTAGACAAAAACTAGATAAAATAAAACCAAACTCAATAGGCCAAGCCTCTAGAATATCAGGTGTTTCACCGGCTGATATATCTGTTCTTTTAATATATTTGGAACAAATTAAACGTTGAATAAAAGCATTGCAAATTATATTTAGCCTAGCGTAAATAATAGAAAAGTGAATAGATTGAAAATATAATTAAAGGAGAAATAGTTATAAAAATGGAATATAAAGAATTTGAAAAAGAATTAGTTCAAAAAAGTGAAAAAATAAGTGAAAAAATTAGTGTTAATCAAGCGGAAAATTTTTATAAATATATGTTACTACTACTAGAATGGAACCAAAAGATGAATCTAACAGCAATTACTGATGAAAAAGAGATAATTTATAAACATTTTATTGATAGTATTAGCATTAACAAGTATATTAAAGAAGCAAACAATATCATGGATGTGGGCACTGGAGCTGGTTTTCCAGGAATTCCACTAAAACTATTAAATAAAGATATAAATTTTGTATTAGTTGACTCTTTAAATAAAAGAATAAATTTTTTAGAAGAAGTGAAGAAACAATTAAAAATAGAAAAATTAGAACTTATACATTCTAGAGTAGAAGATTTAGCAAAAAATAAAATATATAGAGAAAAAATAGATGTAGTAGTATCAAGAGCTGTTGCTAATTTAAGTATTCTGTTAGAATATATGCTTCCTTTTGTAAAGAAAGACGGAATTTGTATTTGTATGAAAGGACCAAATGTAGAAGAAGAAATAGAGAAGGCAAATAATGCTTTAGAGACATTAGGAGGAAAAATAGAAATCATAGAGCATATTAAATTACTTGGAGAACTAGAAAGAAATATTTTAATAATTAGAAAAGTAAAAGAAACACCAACAAAATATCCAAGAAAGGCCGGAATACCAGCAAAACAGCCACTTTAATAGATTATGAAAATAAGAGAAAAATTAAAAAAATTTCTCTTATTTTTTTTGATTTTGAAAATAAAAAATATGAAATATTTATTCAAAATTTATTGACATATTGCTAATTATTTTATATTATTTATATGTTAAGTTTTTAGGAGGTAAATAATGGGTAAAGTTATTTCAGTTGCAAATCAAAAGGGTGGAGTTGGAAAGACTACAACCACAATCAATTTAAGCACTTTAATTGCAAAAAAAGGCAAGAAAGTACTAATGATTGATGCTGATCCTCAGGGTAATGCTTCAAGTGGAGTAGGTATAGATAGAGATGATATAGAATTATCTATATACGATATATTAATTGATGAGGTTGAATTTGAAAAGGTTGTCAAAAAGACAAATATAAAAAACTTAGATATTTGTCCATCTAATATAAACCTTGCAGGAGCTGAGGTTGAGCTTGTTTCAGTTATGTCAAGAGAACATAGATTAAAGGAAAAATTGGATAAAATTAAAGATAAGTATGATTTTATTATAATAGATTGTCCACCTTCACTAGGATTAATTACATTAAATGCCTTTACTGCATCAGATAGTGTATTAATACCTGTACAATGTGAATACTATGCATTAGAGGGATTAGGTCAGCTCTTGAACACTATAAATTTAGTAAAGAAACATCTTAATAAAAATCTTGAAATAGAGGGTGCACTTCTTACTATGTATGATGTTAGAACTAATTTATCTAATCAAGTTGTAAAAGAAGTAAAAAATTATTTTAATGATAAAGTTTATAAAAATGTTATTCCAAGAAATGTTAAACTTAGCGAGGCTCCTAGCTATGGAATGCCAATTAGTGTGTATGATCCAAGGTCAAAAGGTGCTAAAAGCTATGAAAAATTTGTAAAAGAATTTTTAAAGAAAAATGAATCAGATTCAAAAGGAAAACATGCACTTTAAATGATATTATTTTAGGAGGTTTGAGATGAAAAAAACAGGGTTAGGAAAAGGGCTAGATGCCTTATTTGCAGATAATTTAATGTCTAGTGAAGAAAATTTAGATGAATCAACAGAGAAAATACATAAAATTAAAGTAATAGAAATAGAGCCAAATAGAGAACAACCTAGAAGAAGCTTTGATGAAGAAGCATTAGATGAGTTAGCCGCATCTATAAAAACTTATGGAGTATTACAACCTATTATTGTCAATAAAAAAGATGACTATTACGAGATTGTTGCAGGAGAAAGACGTTGGAGAGCAGCAAAAAAAGCAGGATTATCAGAAATGCCATGTATAATAAAAGATGATATTACTGATAGATCAAATAAAGAAATTGCATTAATAGAGAATTTACAAAGAGTAGACTTAAATCCTATTGATAAAGCAAAAGGATTAAAGGAGCTTATAGACGACTATGGAATGACACAAAAGGAACTTGCAGATTCTATAGGAATAAGTAGAGGAAATATAGCAAACTCTATAAGAATTTTAAATATGGACCCTAGAGTAATTGAATTAGCACAGGAGGGAAAGCTTACAGAAGGGCACTGCAGAAACTTAGTCGTTATTGAAGACCCAGAAAAACAATATAAAGCAGCCTTAAATATTATAGAAAAAGGAGAATCAGTAAGGGATATCGAGAGGAGAGTAAAAAATGCTAAAACTATAGATAAAAAAGATCCTAGATTAGAAGCAATATATAGAGATATAGAAGATTCATTTCAAGGATTTTTTGGAACAAAAGTAAAACTAGATGCAAAGAAGAAGTCTGGAAAAATAATTATCCAATACTCTTCATACGATGATTTAGAAAGAATTTTAGGACTTATTAAATAAAAATAGAGAGGATTAAAAGCAGTGGAAGTATTTTTTAATTTCTTAAAATCAGATATTTTTATGTTGGTTTTGTTTATAATTGTTATAGTATTAGCAGTATTATATATTACCAGTGTAATAAACTTAAAAAAATTAAGGACAAGTTATTCTAAATTTATGAGTAAACTTGGAAATGGTAATAACTTAGAGGAAATGTTACAAAACTATATTAAAAAGGTTGAAACAGTTGAAGCAAGAAATGAAGAAATAATATCATATTGTAAAATAATTGATGATAATATAAAAAGATGTTCGCAAAAAATAGGGATTGTCAGATATAATGCTTTTAAAGATGTTGGAAGTGATTTAAGTTTTGCATTAGCTATTTTAGACGATTATAATAATGGAGTTGTGCTAAATGGTATATATGCAAGAGATAGTTCAAATATATATGCTAAACCAATAGAAAATGGAGTATCAAAATATGTATTATCAGAAGAAGAAAAAGAAGCTGTAAATAGAGCGATAAATAATAAAAAGTAATAGATAAAAAGAATCAAATATTTTGCATAGTTGATTCTTTTTTTGTCATTATAAATAATAAGATTATTAGAAATTTAGAACTTAATATTCACTGAATAATTAGAGAAACCGTTAATTATTTAGATTCGCCTTAAAATTGATTTTAAGACCGAATATTATGCTTAACATTAAATTATATATATTATTATAAATAAGAGCTTAAAAACTAAAATAATGAGCTGATAGAAATTATAAAATTACAACAAACAAGTAAAAATACACTTATGGTTAAATACACGTATTTTATAAAATAATTGTTAATTTAGACTATAAAATTTATAAAAAATATAGTAAAAATCATGTAAAATAGCTATTGACAATACGAGTAAAAATATGTTAATATATATATTGTCATTGTAAAAAGCAATGCAACATGGAGAGGTGGTCGAGTTGGTTTATGGCACCAGTCTTGAAAATTGGCGTAGGTTTGTAGCCTACCGTGGGTTC
>CALXVA010000003.1 GCA_944391835.1 uncultured Clostridia bacterium
ATTCACGGAAAAGCAATATTAAAAACTTTAAATAAATACTATATGACAGATTTAGGAATTGCACAAATAAAAAACAATAATTTCGAAATAAATAAGAGTTTTGCAATAGAAAACGTTGTATTTAATGAATTATTGGCCAGAGGATATGAAGTATATATTGGAAAATTAAATCCAGGGGAAATTGATTTTATTGCTACAAAGAGTGGTGAAAAAAAGTATTTTCAAGTAGCGTATTTATTAAATGATGAAAAAGTAGTAGAGAGAGAATTTGGAGCATATAAGACAATAAATGATAATTATCCTAAATATGTGCTTTCTATGGATAAAACTGATTTTTCTCAAAATGGAATTATACATAAAAATATAATAGATTGGTTATTAGACGTAAATATATAAAATTATAATAACTGGTATACTTAAAAAGAGGTGATAGTAATATATGAAAAAAATGAAAACACTTTTTAAAAGACAATTTGAGAATCATAAAATAGCGAAGTGCTTAAATGAAGTAGAACCAGGGTATCAATGGGTATTAGATGGAGAAGGCTGGGCAACAGAGAAAATAGATGGGACATGTTGTTTAATAAAGGATGGAAATATTTATAGAAGATATGATTATAAAAAAGGAAGGACTCTGCCACAAGGAGCAATTCCTTGCCAAGAGGCACCTGACCCAGTAACAGGGCACTTTCCACATTGGCTTTTGTGTACAGAGGATGACCCTAATGCTAAATATTATTTAGAAGCTTATGAAAGACAAAAAAATGATAATCTAGAAAACGGAACATATGAACTCATTGGAAAACACATAAATGGTAATCCATATGATTTAGATATAGATATTTTGGAAAAACATGGAAAGAGAATATTAGAAAATGTACCAAGAGAATATGAGGGAATAAAACAATATCTTGAAAATCACTATATAGAAGGAATTGTTTTTTATCGTGGTAATGGAGAAATGTGTAAAATAAAAAGAAGTGATTTTGGCTTTGAATGGAATAGAAAGAAAAAAACAAACTAACTGTCTACTTTAGAATCTACCAGAAGGAATATCAATGGCAGTTCCAATGAAAAATGGAGGTATGAAACCTGCAAAAGTTATATATTATGTAGTGCTATCAGGGATAACTACAGGCGTAGGAGCATTTTTTGGAAGTATAGTTGGAGGAATATCACAAGAAATAATAGCACTATGCCTAGCTTTTTCAGCAGGTGCAATGATATATATTGTATCAGGAGAGCTAACACCAGAATCTAGTAAGCTATACCAAGGTAGAATGTCAGCTATTGGTAATTTGATTGGATTTATTATAGGAGTATTTGCAATGAATATATAAAATTCATTGCTTTTATATATTTCTTGTAGTAAAATTTTAAATGTAAACTCAAGAAAGGAAAATAGAATCAAAATGCAATCACAAGAGAAAAATATAGTAGCTACCAAAAACAGTAAAAAACAAATAGATAAATATACTATTATTTTAATCATAATTATGCTAATTGGAATAGCCACCAGAATAATTGGACTAGGCCAAATTCCAATAGGCATAAATGTAGACGAAGCAGGAACAATGTACGATGCATACACCATAGCAAACTATGGGACAGATAGGTTCGGAAATGCGAACCCAGTGTATATGATAAACTATGGTGGAGGGCAAAGTGCGTTATATACGTATTTAGCAGCATTGCTAATTAAAATATTTGGATTTAGCCTTACAGTAATTAGGCTTCCAGCACTAATATTTTCAATATTATATATGGTATTTGGTTTTCTATTAACAAAAGACTTAAAGAATAAAAAACTTGCAATACTAGTAGAATTTCTAATTGTAATTTGCCCATGGCACTTTATGCAATCGAGATGGGCGCTAGACTGTAACTTACTATCTTCAATGCTACTAATGTCAATATATATGCTAACTAGAGCAGTTAAATTAAAGTCAAAGAAAAGATATTTTCTAGCCGGAATATTCTTTGGAATAACGCTATATACGTATGCATTAAGCTATATTATAATTCCAATTTTATTGCTAATATTACTAGTGTATATGCTTTATGCTAAAAAAATCAAAATCTTAGACATAATTGTATTTGGCATTCCACTAGGATTGCTTGCTATACCACTTATATTATCACTTTTTGTAAATTATGGAATAATAGAAGAAATAAAATTACCATTTATGTCAATACTAAAAATGTGGGTTTTTAGAAGTGGAGAAGTAAATTTAAATAATATATTGCACAATATTGTTATACTGTTTAAATCAATGTTTGCATTTGATTATAACGACTATAATTCATTCCCTATATTTGGAACACTATATTATATAAGTATACCATTTGCATTATTTGGATTTATAGATTCTATTAAAAACGTAAAGAAAGATATTAAAGAAAAAAATTTATCTTTAGATATTATTATGCTAGCTAATTTTCTATCAGTTTGTGTATGCAATATATTAATAGAATCTGGAATAAATAGAATAAATGCAATATACATCTCATTAATTTACTATACTGCAATAGGAATAATGTATGTATCGGAAAACAGGGATAAAATCTTTAAATTTATTATTGCTATTTATATAATTTTCTATATTGCATTTTTAGCATACTACTTTGGAGTGTACGGAAAAGAAAATACAAATTTATCATTCAATAATGATGCAGTAGAGGTTGTTAAATATATAGAGGGAAATGAAAAGTTTGACGGAAAGATAATAAACTTTAGAGTTAGAGCAATACAACCATACATATATACCTTAATAGGAAATGAAACTTCACCACAAGAATTTATGAACACAATAGTAATACAAAGCGGCGGAGTAAGAGCTTATGGAAGATATGTTTTCTACAATAATTCAATTGACGATAATATGATTTATGTAGTCGATAATGATGAGAATACAAAGAATATTTTAATAGAAAATGGATTTAAGGTAGAAAAGTATAGTGAGAATATAGATATATTGTATAAGTAAAATTTCTTTACAAAAAACAAACCAATGGTATTGAACATTGGTTTGTTTTAGTGTATAATACCAAAAGTAACTAAAAAAACAAAAAAGGAGAAAACCAATGCAAGATTTAATAGAAGGATTAAACGATAAACAAAAGGAAGCAGTGCTTGCCACAGAAGGACCTTGCTTAGTAATTGCAGGAGCAGGAAGTGGAAAAACAAAGGTATTAACACATAAAATTGCATATTTAATGAGTGAAAAACACATAAAACCTTGGAATATTTTAGCAATTACATTTACCAATAAAGCAGCAAACGAAATGAAAGAAAGAGTAGAGGGGCTTGTTGGAGAAGCAGCAAAAGATATGTGGATTGGAACATTCCACTCAATTTGTGTGCGTATTTTAAGAAAATACATTGATAGACTAGGCTTTGACCACACATTTTTAATTTTTGATACATCAGATCAAAAAACACTTATTAAAGAGTGTATGAAAACTTTAAAAGTGGATGACAAAATGTTTACGGATAGAAGCGTTTTAGCCGAAATTAGCAATGGAAAAAACGAAATGCTAGAGCCAAAGGCATATCAAACAAAATATGCTGGAGACTATAGAAAAGAAGTAATTGGTAGAATATATGAGTTATATCAACATAGACTAAAAGAAAATAATGCAATAGATTTTGATGATATTATAAATTATACAATAAAAATACTTACAAATAATGAGGATGCATTGGAATATTATACAAATAAATTCCAATATGTTTTGGTAGATGAGTACCAAGACACAAATAAAGCACAATTTACATTAGTTACTATTTTAGCATCAAAATATGGAAACATAACAGTTGTGGGGGATAACGACCAAGGAATATACAGCTTTAGAGGTGCAGATATTTCTAATATTTTAAATTTTGAAAAAGACTTCCCAGGAACTAAAATTGTAAAATTGGAGCAAAACTACAGATGTACAGGAAATATTTTAAAAGCAGCAAATGCAGTAATTAAGCATAATGAAAACAAATACGAGAAAAAACTATGGACTGAGAATGATGAGGGTGCTTTACCTGTAATCCATAAAGCAGATGATGAATATGACGAGGGAAGATTTATAGTAGAGGAAATCAATCACTTAAGAAGAGAAGAATATTTTAAATATTCAGATTTTTCAATTTTATACAGGATGAACTCTCAATCAAGAGCAATAGAGGAAATTCTAAGAAGAGAAGGAATTCCATACAAAATAGTTGGTGGACTAAAATTCTATGAAAGAAAAGAAATTAAAGATATTATCTCATATTTAAGATTAATATATAATTTTTCTGATAATATATCTCTAAAAAGAGTAATAAATGAGCCTAAAAGAGGAATTGGAAAAACAAGTATAGATAATATACAAGAAATATCAGAAAAAACTGGACTTTCTATGTTTGATATTATAAAGCATGCAGATGAATACGGTTTAAATAGAGTAAAAGCAAATGCAGATGAATTCATTCAAACAATAGAATATTTAAGAAGCAAAATGGAAGAACTTAGCATATCTGAACTTATAAAAGAAACCTTAAACAAAACAGGATACACTAAAGCATTAGAGTTAGAAAATACAACAGAGGCAGAAACAAGAATAGAAAACTTGGAAGAGTTCTTAACAGTTGCTATAGAGTTTGAGGAAGAAGAGGCAGAGAACACTTTAGGAGATTTCCTAGAAGGAATTACCTTAAGTAGTGATATCGACGGAATGGAAGACTCAGAAGACTCTGTAACTCTTATGACATTACATAGTGCGAAAGGGCTAGAATTCCCAGTTGTATTCTTAGTTGGATTGGAAGAGGGAATTTTCCCAGGAAATAAATCAATAGGAGAGCCAAAAGAATTAGAAGAGGAAAGACGTTTATTCTATGTAGGAATAACTAGAGCAAAACAATATTTATATTTAACCTGCGCTAAAAAGAGAACTATATTTGGTTCTACAAGCTATAACCAAATTTCAAGATTTATAAACGAAATCCCATCAGATTTATTAGACGGATACGATACACTTGACAACTCAAAAGCAGATGAATTTGGAGATAGTGGCTATAAATGGGAATATGGAAATAGTTCAAAGGTAAATACATATAAAATAGGTAGCGACTTTTATTATGGCAATAATAACATTGGAGTTGCAGCTAAAGGTTTTGGTACAAGTAGTAGCGGAAAAACTAATGGAGAATTTAACAGCAGTTTTGGAAGAAATGCAGGCGCAGGTTTCCACAATTCTGGAACAAATACTGGCTTCCAATTTAAAACTGCAGAAAACTTTTTAAATTCATTGAATAGCAAAAAGGTAAATACAGAGGCAGACATTTCTAAATATAAAGAAGGACAACGTATCTATCATAAAAAATTTGGAGAAGGAATAATTAACAAAATCGAAGAAGAGGGAGAAGATTATAAACTAGATATATCTTTCGATAAAGCCGGACATAAAAGATTAATGGCAAAATTTGCAAATTTAGAGATTATATAAAAACAAACCGTGGACAAAAGGGACTACTGCCTTTTGTCCACGGTTTGTTTTTATAAATACTTATGAGAAAAGGAAGAATGTAATAAAAGTCACAAAAATGTAATGAAAATGTAATAAATCTACCTTTACTGACATTCCGTAATAGAAAAGGTTACAAAATGGCGAAAAGGGAAAATGTTACCATTGACTTCATATAAGAAAAGAGTGAAAATAAAATGAGAGTTAAAATAATAGGAGGATTATATGAATAATAAATTTCTTGCTAAGTCTATAGGTATTGTTATTATTATTTTGTTTTTATTTTTCCCAATAAGAATTTTGGCAACTGATAGTATACCTAATCAAGGCTTGAATGATTTAACAAATGAAATGCCTAGTGAATTGCTCAATGAAATATTAGACGATGCAGTAGATGATACAGCAGACGGTGAAGTAGACGATACAACAGATGATACATTAGATGAAAATAATAATAAAAAATTAGCAATACTATCTAAAACAACAACAGAAGAAGAAAACGAAAAAATAGAATATATGATTTATGTAAGAGACTATATAGACAAAAACTTTAAATTTGCATTTTCAAACATGGAAAATGCAGAAGAAGCAGATTTAGTATATATTAATTCAGTTTTGGATTCTGAAGGAAACAAATTAGCATATCTTGATTGGGAAACATATGAATCATTAACTAATTTAGGACAAGAAATATATATTTGGATTAAAGATGAAGCCGAAAACATGATTATGGAAGGAGAATTATTGGATTTAAATAATTCACTAGATAATGAAGAAATTGCTTCTATAGAATTAATAACTAAAAGAATTTCTGTAGAAATTGGAGATACAAAAGAAAAAGTAGATGCAACAGAACCTATTAGACAAGAAGAAGTAGATGATGTAGATGAAATTGCAAAAGTAGGATATATCAAAATTACAGATAATGAATCAGCAACATATTATTATCAAATAGCAAAAGTATCTGATTCGGAAGATTACAATAATCTAATGCAATACACAGAGAAAATGACAAATGAATACAATGAACTAAATATTTTTGATAAAGTACAGTTTTGCGAAGAATTTTATAAAATATATTCAGAATTAATAGAAAGAGCTGAGTGGCAAGAAGTTGAGAATATGACAATATATCAACCAGAGTCATCAGTAGCAGGTGACCAATATATAGTATTTATAAGAAAAATTGACGGAGAAAATGAAATAGTAGATGCTCAATTTTTAACAGCTTATGATGATTATAAAGAAAATATAATAACAGAGGATGTAGTAGTGGAAGAAATAGTTAAATTACCTATTACAGCTGATAGTATTATATTATTTGTGCTTTTAGGGATTATAGTAATTGCACTAATTGTCGTTTATGTAATAATAAAAAAAATAACAAAAAAGGAAAATAGAAAAGAAGAAAGGTAATATGAAATTAAAAATTTGTAAAATTATTTTTATTATATTATTAATAGCTGCGATTATAGTGTTAGGACTTATTATATTTAAATATGGTCGTAACCAAATAAATGAAAAAGAAACTCAAGAAATAGTAGATGCTTTTAGAAACATTGATTTCCCAAATACAGTTGCAGAAAATGAAATAAACCAAAATGGCATAGTAGAAGGAGAAATTACTAATACAGAAAAAGCAATGCCATTAGAATATAAAGGATACAAAGTAATTGGAATTGTGAATATAGATAAAATTGGAATAGAATATCCAATATTAGAAATAGAGAATATAGATCCAGAAACTGCAAAGGTTCCATTACAGTATTCAATAATAAAATATTGGGGGAATGACGTAAATGATTATGGAAACTTATCGATTGCAGGGCATAACTATATAGATGGAACAATGTTTGGAAAAATTAAAAAGTTAGAAATAGGAGATATTATAGAACTAACAGACTTAACAGGAAAAACAGTACAGTATTCAGTTTATGATATTTTTTCTACAGAACCAAATGATGTATCTATTTTGCTTCCTGAAGAGGAAAATTCAAGGGAAGTTACATTAATTACATGTACAAATGGAAATAAAAAAAGATTAATTGTTAAAGCAAGGGAAATTAGTAACATACAGTAGATGAAATGGTTTTTTATGGTTAGCTTACAAAAAAGGTGAGTAATAAAATTATGGAGGGAGAAGATGAAGATAGAAAATACTTTAAAAAAATTACTATTTATATTAATATTAATATTTTCAATTTTATTACTTGTGCCAAAATCAGTTATAGGAATTACTGAAGATAACCTACGAGAAAGCAATATAAATGGATATAGAGAAGCAGTAGTAGAAAGAGTTGAAAAGGTGGAAAAGCTAGTTTCAAGAGAGTATTGGGATTGGTGGACGTGGGTAGACACAACATCTGTATCGAACTCTGCAACATTAACTAATATAAGTGTGCAAAAGCCTAATATAGAGGTTCAAAAATCTGTAATTACCACAACAGGAAGCAATAATTTAGTCTATGCTGGAGAAGAGGTTACATACGAAATTAATATAACCAATAATGGAACAAGAACAGAAGAAAACATAGAAGTAATAGACCAAATACCACAAAATACAACATTTGTATCTATAAATGACGAAAACACAGCAGAAGAGATACTAGATGAAAATAATAATGTTATTGGAATAAAGTGGCATGTTACAGTAGAACCAGAAGAAACAGTAACAGTTTCATTTACAGTAAGAGTAAATGAAAACGTAGAGGGAACAATAACCAATACAGCAATGGTAAATGGAAAAGAAAGTAATGAAACACACACAGCAATTATACAAAATGAGAAGTCAAGTGTTATAACAAGAAATGGCGAAGAAGTAAAAATAGCCAAAGTAGGAGATCAAGTTACATATACAATTACAGCAATAAACACAGGAGATGTTGCTGGGGCAATTTCAGTACAAGACGCAATCCCAGAAGGTACAATATTAGTATCAGCCGAAGGAGCAACAATATCAGAGAATAATAAAACTCTAACGTGGGAGAATGTAAATGTACCAGCAGGAGGAAGTGCATCTGTAGAATTTATAGTAGAGGTTGAAAAAATAGATGGAGAAATAACCAACACAGCAATAGTTGGAGGCAAGGAAACAGAAGAAAATAAAGTTCCAACAGCAGAAATAGAAATAACAAAAGAAGTAACAGATATAACAAGAGACGGAGCAAGCGTGGGAAAAGATGTAGAGGTTACAGAAGGAGATATAATAGAATATACAATAACTGTAACTAACAAAGGAAGTGTAGAACTAACTAACATAGTTATAGAAGAAGAACTAGCAGGAATAGAAATTGAAACAGGAAGTTTAAACATAGCAAGCCTTCCAGCAGGAACACAACAAGTAATAACAGCAACATATACAGTAACATATGAAAATGACATACAAAATAAAACAGAAAAAGAAATATATAACAAAGTAATAGTTACAGGAGAATATATAGCAGACCCAGAAAATCCAAACGAAATAGATACAGTGGAAGACGAAGATGAAGTAAGTACAACAGTTGAAGAAATGCAAAGAGTAAGTGTAACAAAAGGTGCAAACAAAAACGAAAATGTAAAAGTAGGAGAAACAATAAGGTACACAATAAGAGTGCAAAACATAGGAAATGTAAGCTTACAAAATATAGAAGTAGAAGACATAATAACAACATCAGCAGGAACATTTAATATAACGGTATATAGCGATATAGACTGTACAATAGAAACAACACGAATATCAAGACTAAGAGTAGGAGAAACAGCAACATTATATGCAAAATATACAGTAACACAAGAAGATATAGACACACAAACAGCAATAAGCAATATAGCAACGGCAAAACCAGAGAAAGCAGAAGAACCAACACCAAGCGAGCCAGTAGAAACAACTACAGAGGTAACAGTGCCAGCTATAGACATAAGCAAAACAGCAACAGCAATAAAGAAAAATGGTGAAATAGGATTTACTCAAAACATAGATAGAGTAAGACCAGGAGATGTAATAGAATATACAATAATCATAAGAAATACAGGAAATGTTACACTAAACAACATTATAGTAACAGATTCGCTAAAGGTAACAGTAAACGGAGACGAAAAAGAAGTAGATAACGCAACTGGAGTTTCAACCATAGCAACAATAAATAGTTTAGCACCATATACAGAGCCAGTAACAATAACAGCTTTGTACACTGTAACAGAAGCAGACACAGCAAACCTAGATAGAATTCGTAATACAGCAATAGCAATAGCGGAAGATGGAACCACAGATAGAGATGATAACGAAACAGTATCAGTAAACAGAGACACAAGTGTAACAGTAAATAAAATATGGGTGGATAATAACGACCAAGATGGAAAAAGACCAGACACAATAACAATAAACCTATATGCAGATGGAGAACAAATACAAACACAAACAATTACAGGAACAACCTATACATTTACTAAGTTACCAACATATAATGAAGCCGGAAATGTAATAACATATACAGTAACAGAAAATGCTATTCAAGAATATACAACTACATATAGTGAGGATACATTTACAATAACAAATACACACATACCAGAAACCACAAGTGTAACAGTAAGAAAAACTTGGGATGACAACAATGACCAAGATAGAATGAGACCAGATTCGGTAAGTGTAAGTTTAAGCAACGGAGTAACAGCAGTAAATACACAAACCTTATCAAATGCTAATAACTGGACATATACATTTACAAACTTGCCAAAGTATTCTAATGGAACACTAATACCATATACAGTAGTAGAAAATAATGTGCCAGAGGGATATACGGCAGAAGTAACAGGAAGCATAGAAACAGGATTTACAATAACAAATGCACATACACCAAACTTAATTAACATATCTGTTACAAAGGTTTGGGAAGATAGCAACAACCATTATGGAGCTAGAACTCCAATAGAAGTTACTCTAAATGCAAATGGAGCAGTAAACCAAACAGTAACAATAACCGAAGCAGACAATTGGCAACATACATTTGAAAGAGTGCCAGAATACGAAAATGGAGTGAAAATAAACTATACAATAACAGAAACACCAGTAGAAGGCTACCAAACAACAATAACAGGAGACGTAGAAACAGGATTTACAATTACAAATAAATACAACAATATAACAGTAAATAAAATGACATTGGTAGATTCCGAAACAACACAAAGAGAAGTAGGACTTGACGTAGTATTTGTGCTAGATATTTCAGGAAGTATGAGAAAAGATAGTATTGAAGGTATGCCTAAACTAATACCGATGGTGGATGCAGCAAATGAAGCTATAACAGAGATTATGAAAGATTACAATAATCGAGTTGGAATAGTATTGTTTAGTACTGAAGCTACAACATTATTACCTTTAAATAGATATACACCAGAATCAACAGTTAATGGTGTTGGGCAATATTTAGAGGAGGAAATAACAGGTACAGATATAAGTGATGCACTTTATTATATTAATACTAATGTAAAAGAAACGTATAGAAGAAGTGTTGAAGTTATTGGAGAAACATGTATTCAACTAGGATTATCTACAGGAGCAAACATCTTGTTAGATGAGACAGACACAGAAAAACGTCAGCCAGTAATGATACTATTAACAGATGGATATCCATCGTATTCTACCACTAATTACACAAACGTAACAAATACGAATATTAGCAATGGATACGAAACTGGAGCACAGGGATACTTAACAATATTATCAGCAAACTATTATAAGAACAAGATAACAGAACATTATCAAGATGCAGAGACCAAAATGTATACAATTGGATTAGGCAATTTGGGTACTTTTGGAAAGGTATTATTAAATCCAACTGAAGAAAATTTAAATGAATGTTTAGGGTCAGACCTACAATACGAGTTAGACTTATATGATTATTTAACTGGAGAAAAAACAACAGTAGAAGATTCACTAACAGGGGAATTTACAGAAATAGTAAGTCCTTATGGAGATTATAGTTATGCAGATGGCTCATTTGTTGAAGAGATGACATCCGAAGAATTAAGTGATGTTTTCTCTGGAATAATTGAAGAGATTAATAAAGTGTATGAAACAACTACAGTAGAAACCTCAAATATAAATATGGATGTATATAGAATAGAATTTGAAAACTTGGATACTAATGAGAATATTACCATTGTTTTAGATAATCAATCACAAGAATACACATTACAAGAGCTATTAGCCTCATCAACTGTAATTCAAGAAAATGGAAGATATTATATGGACTTAAAATCAGCTATGTTTACTAATGTGTATGTAATAGACATAACATATTATAAGACGGAAAGTACAGTGGGAACACTAACAAGTAGTTCGCTATTTAGCCCAATACCTTTATTAGGTGAAATTAGAAATTACATGGGAAAATAAAAGCAAAGCTTATAAAAATATATAGGATACTAAAAAGATGAAAACAAATAATTTAAAATTGAAAATATACAAAATAATTTTTGTAGTGTTACTAATAATTGCAATAATTATAATAGGTTTAATAATATATAAATATGGCCGTAATCAAATAAATGAAAAAGAAACTCAAGAGATAGTAAATGCCTTTAGAAATATAATTGTATCAAATGCTGATGAAGAAAACGCGCAAAATATAGAGAATACTGTAAATAAAAATCAAGATGAAAATCAAGAACAAACTAAAAAACAGCTAGAATATAAAGGGTATAAGGTAATAGGCATTGTAAAAATTGATAAAATAAACATAGAATATCCAATACTAGAAATTGGAGATATTGACCCAGAAAATGCAAAAACACCAATGCAATATTCTATAATAAAATATTGGGGAGAAAATGTAAACGATTATGGAAATTTATCTATAGCAGGGCATAACTATATAGATGGAACCATGTTTGGAAAAACAAAATACCTAGAAATTGGAGACATTGTTGAGCTAACAGATTTAACAGGAAGAACAATACAATACTCAATATATAATATTTTTGTAACAGAACCAAATGATGTGTCAATTTTGTTGCCAGACGATGAGCAAGAAAGAGAAGTAACTCTAATTATTTGCTCAAATGGAAACAAAAATAGACTAATAATAAAAGCAAAGGAAGTAGAAAATTAAAGAAATATTAGAAAGTAAATAGAACATTTAGTAGAAATAATACTTATAAAAAATGAATACTACAGAAGAATTACAGATGTCAGTAGTAAAAAAGTTAAAGGGGGAGGAAAATAGAATGGACAATACACCAAAAATGGCGAAAAAGCAAAAAATGTTAAAACATAATGTAAAAAAAGTAGTAGCTATTTTAATACTAGCCTTAATAACTTTATTGCTTACGCCTAAATCATCAATAGGAACCTCCTTAAATGCAGTTGGAGAAACCACAGTAACAAGAGTAGAAGAGCAGGAAAAACTGGTATCAATGGCATATTGGGACTGGTGGACACCTTTAAACAATATAAGCACACCAACACTAACAAACATAAGCGTAGAAGAAACGAACCTAGATATAAACAAAACTGTAACAACCGAAACAGGAAGCAACAATTTAGTTTATGCCGGTGAAGAAATTGTATACGAAATAGCCATAACAAATAATGGAACAAGAACAGAAGAAAACATAGAAGTAATAGACCAAATACCAGAAAATACAACATTTGTATCTGTAAATGACGAAAACACGGCAGAAGAAATACTAGATGAAAACAATAATGTTATAGGAATTAAGTGGCAAGTTACAGTAGAACCAGAAGAGACAGTAACCGTTTCATTTACAGTAAGAGTAAATGAAAACGTAGAAGGCACAATAACAAATACAGCATTAGTAAATGGAGAAGAAAGTAATGAGACTCACACAGCAATAATAAAAAATGAGAAAACAAGTACAATAATGAGAAATGGCGAAGGAGTAAAAGTTGCAAAAGTAGGAGACCAAATTATATATACAATTACAGCAATAAATACAGGAGATGTTGCTGGGGAGATTTCAATAGAAGATGCTATACCAGAGGAAACAACATTAGTATCTGCCGAAGGAGCAACAGTATCGGAGAATAATAGAACTCTAACTTGGAATAATGTAAATGTACCAGCAGGCGAGAGAGCATCTGTACAATTTACAGTAGAGGTTGAAGAAATAGATGGAGAAATAACCAACACAGCTATAGTTGGAGGAAAAGAAACAGAAGAAAATAGAATTCCAACAGCAGAAATAGAAATAACAAAAGAAGTAACAGACATAACAAGAGAGGGAGCAAGCATTGGAATAGATGCAGAAGTTACAGAAGGAGATATAATAGAATATACAATAACTGTAACTAACAAAGGAAGTGTAGAGCTAACAAATGTAGTAATAGATGAGCAACTAGAAGGAATAGAAATAGAAACAGGAAGTCTAAACATAGCAAGCTTGCCAGCAGGAGCACAACAAGAAATAATAGCAACATATACAGTAACATATCAAAAAGACATACAAAATAAAACAGAAAGAGAAATATATAATAAAGTAGTAGTAACAGGAGAATATATAGCAGACCCAGAAAACCAAGACGAAATAGATACAGTAGAAGATGAAGACGAAGTAAGTATACCAGTTGCAGATGTGCAAAGGTTAAGTGTAGTAAAAAGTGCAAATAAAACAGAAGGAGTAAAAGTAGGAGAAACAGTAAGGTACACCATAAGAGTACGAAATATAGGAAACGTAAGCTTGCAAAATATAGCAGTCGCAGATGTAATAACAACATCAGCAGGAACATTTAATATAACAATATATAGCGACATAGACTGTACAATAGAAACAACACAAATAGCAAGACTAAGAGTAGGAGAAACAGTAACATTATATGCAAAATATACAGTAACACAAGAGGATATAGACACTCAAACAACAATAAGCAATATAGCTACAGCAAAGCCAGAGGGAGCAGAAGAGCCAACACCAAGTGAACCAGAGGAAGTAACCACAGAGGCAACGGCACCAGCAATAGATATAAGCAAAACAGCAACAGCCATAAAGAAAAATGGTGAAATAGGGTTTACGCAAAATATAGATAGAGTAAGACCAGGAGATGTAATAGAATATACAATAACAATAACTAACACAGGAAATGTAACATTAACAAACATAATGGTAACAGATTCGTTACAAGTAACAGTAAATGGAGACGAAAAAGAAGTAGATAACACAACTGGAGTTTCAACAATAGCAACAATAGATAGCCTAGCGCCATATTCAGAGCCAGTAACGATAACAGCTTTGTATACTGTAACAGAAGCAGACACAGCAAACCTAGATAGAATCCATAACACAGCAATAGCAACTGCAGAAGATGGAACCACAGATAAAGATGAGGATGAAACTATATTAGTAAATAGAGATACTTCTGTAACTGTAAATAAAATTTGGGTAGATAATAATAATCAAGATGGAAAAAGACCAGAAACAATAACCATAAATTTATTTGCAGATGGGGAACAAATAAAAACGCAATCAATTACAGGAACAACATATACATTTGAAAAACTACCAACATATAGTGATACTGGGAATGTAATAATATATACAGTAACAGAAAATGCAGTAGCAGAATACACAACTACATATAGTGCAGATACATTTACAATAACAAACACTCACACACCAGAAACTACAAGTGTAACAGTAAGTAAAGTTTGGGATGATAACAATGACCAAGATAAAATGAGACCAGCTTCAGTAAGTATAAGTTTAATAAATGGCACAGACATAGTAAATACGCAAACTTTATCAACCGATAATAATTGGAACTATACATTTGCAAACTTACCAAAATATTCTAATGGAGAAATAATACCATATACAGTAGTTGAAAATAATGTGCCAGAAGGGTATAAAGCAGAGGTAACAGGAAACAAAGAAGCAGGCTTTACAATAACCAACTCACACACTCCAAATTTAATAAACATTTCTGTTACAAAAGTATGGGAAGACAATAACAATTATTATAATGTTAGAACGCCAATAGAAGTTACATTGAATGCAAATGGAATAGCAAAGCAAACAGTAACCATAACAGAAGCAGAGAATTGGAAATATACATTTGAAAGAGTGCCAGAATATGAAAATGGGGAAAAAATAAGCTATACAGTTACAGAAAAAGAAATAGAAAGATATCAAACGTCGATAACAGGAAATTCAGAAACAGGTTTTACAATTACAAATAAATACAACAATGTAACAGTAAACAAAATGACATTAGAAGAAACAGAAACTTCTGAAAGAGAAGTGGGACTTGATGTGGTATTTGTACTAGATATTTCTGGAAGTATGAGATTTGAAAGTAATGAAGGCATACCAAAAGTAATATCAATGGTAAATGCAGTCAATAAAGCTATAACAGAGATTATGAAAGATAGAAATAATAAAGTAGGAGTAGTATTATTTACTACTGATGCTACAGTACTATTACCACTAAATGTATATACAGCAAGAACAACCTCTAGTGGAATAGGACAATATATACAATATACAACGCATGAAGATGCTGACGGACATGACTTGTATTTTATAAATGCAAATGTAACAGGAATGGCACAAAACACCACTGAAGTTACGGGAGACGAAAGTATGCAGATAGGGCTAGCAAAAGGTGCAGATATGTTATTACAACAAGAAGATACCAAAAATCGTCAACCTATAACTATAATATTATCTGATGGTGTACCATGGTATTCAACTACAGAGTATGATAATGTAACAAGTGACAACTGTACTGAAATATATCAAGACTTTGCAATAAACAACTATTTAACAATATTGACTGCAAATTATTATAAAAATAGAGTGGCTGAACATTACAAAGATGCAGAAGCACTAATGTATACAATAGGATATAATTTAACAACATTAACGGCACAAATATTATTAAATCCAAGTAAGGAAAATGTAAATGCTTGCTTAAACTCAGATGAGGCAGAAGCAATAACATTGTATAATTATCTAACTGGAAATGAATATATAATAAATGGAAAGGTAGTGCGAAATCCATATACAGACTACAATTATGCCGATGGTGCATATATTGGAGAAATGACTTCAGAGGAATTAGATGAAATTTTTGCTGGAATAATTGAAGAGATTAATAAAGTATATGAAACTACAACAACACAAACCTCAAGCATAAATATGGACATATCTAAAGTAGAACTAGAAAACCTAGATGTTAATGAAAACATTACAATTATTATAGATGATGAAGAAAAAGAATATACAATAGATGAGCTATTAACAACATCTACTGTAATTCAAGAAAATGGAAAATACTATATGGACTTAAAAGCCAATATGTTTACTAACAAATACGTAATAGATATAACATATTATGAAATTCCAGAAAGTACAAGACGAGCTTTAACAGGCTATTCATTATTAAGCCAGATACCACTATTAGGTGAATTGAGAGAATATATGGGAAAATAATATTTGCAAAAGGGGACGGGCTTAAATTGTAAAAGAGTTAACATAATTTTTACAATTTAAGCCCGTCCCCTTTTGCAAATTTTTTTGTATAAATTTACAAAAAACACGCATAATAAAATAGAAATCAATAATGAAAGGAAGGAATTTATATGCCAAATTTAAGTCAAGTAGAATTACAAAACTTAAGACACTTTATAGGAGCGCATGAAACATCTTATCAAAAACTAAATACTTATGCATCTCAGGCAGTTGACCCACAAATAAAGCAAATGTTTACAAAGGCTGCACAAGATAGCTTAAACACAAAACAAAAATTGATGTCTTTTTTAAATAATTAGGAGGTATATATAATGGATGAAAAAACAATGGTAAATGACGTGTTATCAGGAGTAAAGGCAAGTCTTGGGTCATACCAAACTGCAATATCAGAGACAGAAAATATGCAGTTAAGGCAAGCTTTACAACAAATAAGGAATAGTGATGAAAGCTTTCAATATGAACTTTTTAAAACTGCTCAAGCAAAGGGGTATTATAAACCAGCACAGCCTGCAACTGTTACGGAAGTACAGACTGTAAAGACTGAGCTACAGTAAAATAATTGAAAAACAGAGATATTAAGAGAAATTAAAAGAAAAGTTAAAGATAATTAAAATAAAAAAGGATTTTAAACAGATTTTAAAATTGTTTAAAATTCTTTTTTAATATAAAATAACGTTGTTAGAAAATACAAAGTAAAAAGTCTTACGGAAATAGGATTTTTTATTAAAGAAAGGACTGTTTACCATTAATATTTTAAAAAAAGTTGCAGTAACTACACGAAAATCAATTAAATTATTAGTATTAACATTTTTAGCAGTTGTTGTCTTAATAGGACTCGTGGTATTATTTTACAATCCAACGTATGAAGTAAGCTTAAATGGAGAAGTTATAGGATATACTTCTAATAAAAGTGAATTACAAGAAAAAATAAATACCTATACAGAAGCAGACGAAGAAAATAATATAGCATTTATTCAAATTGATGCAATGCCAACATATAGATTATGCTTACTAAAGAAAGATTTAGAGACAAATGATGACGAAATATATGCAAAAGTTACAGAAAAAGGAACACCATATTATAAGTATTATGCAATAACAGAAGAGAAAGAAGAAAAATTTTATTTATCATCATTTGAGGATGCAGAAGAGGTAATAGAAAAACTTGAAGAAAAAGATAGTGCTAACCAAGATGATTTAGGTATTGTAGAAAAATACGGAAAAGAGTTAAAAGATTTTACTAGTGTAAAGAAATGTGTATCTAAACTATATGAAGAAAAGGTAGTAGTACCAACATATACATATTCATATGCACCAGCATCAAATTATAGTTCAGGTTCTTCAGCAGGAAAAGTAAGCTTAGGAATAAGTCTTATAAATCCAGTATCTGGAGTAATAACATCAAGGTATGGAAGCAACGACAGTGTAAGAGATCATACTCATGCAGGACTTGACATAGCAGCACCATATGGTACAACAATAAAAGCAGCTGCTTCAGGCACAGTTACATTTTCAGGAAATGCAGGAGACGGATTTGGAAATTATGTAATTATTTCTCATGGAAATGGAGTAACAACAGTATATGCACATTGCAGTTCGTTATTAGTATCTGCAGGGCAAACAGTAAGCCAAGGAGAGGCAATAGCTAGAGTTGGATCAACAGGAAATTCGACAGGAAACCATTTACACTTTGAAGTTAGAAAAAATGGGGTTACATATAACCCACAATATTATACATATTAGAGAATGTGGACAAAAGGGACACTCCTTTTTGTCCACATAATTTCTTTTTCCCGTATTTATTTCAAACAATTAGAAAAAGTGTGGACAAAAAGGAGTGTCCCTTTTGTCCACACTGTCTACTTCTTTAAAAAGTAATTAAAACTTTTCTTAAAAGCGTTATTTTTTATAAACAAAGTTCCTGATTCATATATTCTATGAACATACAAATCTGGCTCTGGTACATAAACTGCAAATTCAGTAATTGCTGTAAAGAAACCGGTTATGTTTTTGTACTCTGCATTTATGTCAGATAATACTAAATAATATCCATTATTATATGTATACAAGCATATATTTCCTGCGACTTTTGCTGAATCTATAAGTGGGTTTCGAGTCATATATTCAATAAAATTACAGTAATCATCAAACGAGTTAAATCTATATATAAGGCATACTTCATTTACACTATTTACTTTTCTCTTTATTTTAGGTTTCTTTTTTGGAGTAGCATATAAAGTCTTTTTATTTCCTTCTGGCACAATTTTTGTAATAGTCAAAACAAAGTCATTTTCTGTCATGGCTAAAGCTTCTATTTTAACTTTACAATCCCTAGTTTTAAAGCCTATTTTTTCTTCAGCTTCTTCAAGCATATCTAAGAATAAGTCTTGTGACTCTAAAGAATTGGACATAAAATCATGAAAATCTATGTCTTTTTCTTCTAAATCACGAATGGATAATGTTATTCTTATTTTGTTTTCATTAAGTTTTTCAAATTTCATTAAATAAAAATCCTCCATAAACTTTAAAATACTATTTCTTCATCCTAAGTATTTATAAACCACAAAATACAGAAATAGAACTATTACAATATTATATTTTGCATCTTGTAAAAATGTAACTATAAATATAACACAAAAATAAATAAAATAAAAGATATTTTTAATAAATTTATTGTAACATAACAAAAGAAAAAAATAAATAGAAAAACTTTCCTAGAAATCTTGAAAAAAATCCATATACAAGATATAATACATAGGTGTAAAAATATGTGAATATATGCAAAAGAGGAGGATATAATAAATATGGCAACAAGAGAAAAAAATATATGGATACTATTAGTGTTCATTTTATCTGGAATAGTAGTAGGAGGATTACTTGGAAATCTTGCAGGACGTGTTGACTTTTTATGGTGGTTATCTTATGGAGAAACATTTGGATTATCAGAGCCAATAACATTAGATTTACAAGTTATACAATTAACATTTGGGCTTATGTTTGAAATTAACATATCAAGTATTATAGGTATGGTGCTTGCAATATTTATTTATAAGAAAATCTAATTATATAATATATATAGGGGGCAATTAAGAAAGGACTGAAAAATATGAAGGTTAAAGAGCTTCCTATATCAGAAAGACCATATGAAAAATTAGAAATGTATGGTGAAAAAGCATTATCAAATGCAGAACTTATTGCGATTATAATAAAAACTGGAACAAAAGATGAGAGTAGTGTAAGTCTAGCTCAAAGGATATTATCACTAGAAAAAAACGGAGA
This sequence comes from uncultured Clostridia bacterium, assembly GCA_944391835.1. Lineage (GTDB taxonomy): Bacteria > Bacillota > Clostridia > TANB77 > CAG-508 > CALXVA01. Next base: position 20,251 of record CALXVA010000003.1, read on the forward strand.
AAACAACTTAAGCTTTTTACAAAATGTTTCAATAAAAGAATTTATGAGTATAAAAGGGGTTGGAAAAGTAAAAGCAATACAGCTAAAGGCACTTTGCGAATTAACAAAAAGGATGTCCAAACCCTTTGATACTAGTCAAATACAAATTACTTCACCAAAAGATGTAGCCAAAATACTAACTAATGAAATGAGATATGAAAAACGAGAGGTTGTAAAAGCTATAATCCTTAATTCTAAAAATATAATAATTAAAATTGTAGACATTTGCTATGGCGGAACAAATTCTGCAATACTTTCGCCAAAAGATGTTTTACAAGAAGTTATCAAAATAGGAGCACCAAAGATTATTTTAGTACATAATCATCCAAGTGGAGATCCAACACCAAGCAAAAAAGATATTGATTTTACAGATAGACTATTAAAAGCATCTAAAATTATAGGAATAGAGCTTTTAGATCATATTGTAATTGCGGAGTATGGATACAGTAGCATTTTTCAAATAATGCTAGAAAATGGAGAAAAACTTTAATTATAAATTTAGAGAGGGGTATTTTAATGAATTTATTTGCAAGATCAAAAGATATAGGTATTGATTTAGGAACGGCTAATACTTTGGTTACTTTAAAGGGAAAAGGAATAGTTTTAAACGAACCATCAGTTATTGCTATTGATAAAAAGGCACATAAAATACTAGCAACAGGACACGAAGCAAAAGAAATGCTTGGCAGAACACCGGAAGGAATAAAGGCTATTCGACCAATGAAAGATGGGGTTATAGCAGATTTTACGGCAACTCAACTGATGCTAAAAAATATAATATATAAAATTTGCAAGCGATATAATGTAAATAAACCAAGAGTTGTGGTAGGAGTGCCATCTGGAATTACTGAAGTAGAAGAAAGAGCAGTTGAAGAAGCTATTTTACAAGCAGGCGCAAAAGAAGTGTATCTAATAGAGGAACCAATGGCGGCAGCAATTGGTATAGGATTAGAAGTTGCAGAGCCAACAGGAAATATTGTGGTAGACATAGGTGGAGGTACTACTGAAGTTGCAGTAATTTCATTAGGAGGAATTGTTGTAAGCAATTCTATAAGAATTGCTGGAGATGAATTAGATGAAGATATAGTAAACTTTGTAAGAAAAGAAATGAATTTGGCAATAGGAGATACAACTGCAGAACAAATAAAAAAGGAAATTGGATGTGCAAAACCGCTACTTACAGAACTTACGATGGAGATAAGTGGAAGAGACCTAGGAACAGGATTACCACAAACAGTACAAATTACCTCAAGTCAGGTAGAAGAAGCTATGAGAGAGTCTATTGAAAAAATAATAGAAGTAATAAAACAAACATTAGAAAGAACTCCACCAGAACTTTCATCAGATATTATGGAAAAAGGCATTGTACTTGCTGGTGGTGGTGCCTTAATAAAAAATTTAGATAAGCTAGTAGCAGAAAGAACAGAAATGCCAGTATATATTGCAGAAACTCCCCTAGACTGTGTAGTTAAGGGAACAGGTAAAACCTTAGAAGATTTAGAAAAACTAAAAACAATATTGATAAATGCTAGAAGAAGAAAGTAAAAAAGGAATGATAAGCTAAGATGTATAAAAACAAGAAAAAGGGAATTGTGGGAATTATTATAACTATAATAATTATTATTTTACTAGTAGTATTTACTAATAGTGAGGTTAATCAAGTTTCATATATACAAGATATATGCAATATATTTGTTATGCCAATTCAAAATGGATTTACCTATTTAAAAAATAAAATATCTGGAAACGATAGCTTTTTTGCAGACATGGACACATTAAAAGCCGAAAACGAAGAACTTAAACAAAAAAATAGCGAATTAGAGCAATCTTTAAGAGAGCTAGAAATAATAAAAGCCGAAAACGAAACTTTAAAAGAATATGTAAATTTAAAAGACAAATATGCAGATTATAATACAATTCCAGCAGATGTAATAAATAGAGATATTAGTAATTATAGTAGCACTATAATTATAAATGTAGGTTCGGATGATGGAATTAAAGAAGAAATGACAGTTATTGCAGATAGTGGATTAGTTGGACATGTAATATCTGTAACCAATAATACTGCAAAAGTTCAGACAATAGTAGATACTGCAAGTGCTGTTACAAGTACTATAAGCACAACAGATGACACAATAGTAGTACAAGGTACATTGGATGACAAATCGACTCTTAGAGCTACATTCATACCAACAGATGCAGTAGTATTGCAAGGGGATAGTGTAGAAACCTCTGGCATTGGCGGTATATATCCAAAGGGAATACATATAGGAACAATAACAGAAGTAGTAAACACAAGTAACATTACAGATAGATATGCAATAGTACAAACAGCAGTAGATTTTAACAAGTTAAATACAGTTTTAGTAATAACAAATAGCGTGGAAGGATAATTATAAACTTAAGTGAAAATTATTTCTAAAGTAAAAAAGTAAAACGAAGAAAGGAAGATAAAGCAATTTGAAAAAAGTATTATCAATAGTATTAATAATATTAAGCTTTTTAATAATATATTTTATCCAGTCAAACCTTTTCTCGTGGTTTACTATAGCAAATGTAAAACCGAATTTATTTGTTATATATATATTGTGTATAGGATTATTTGCAGGCAAAAAACTAGGACTAATTTTTGGAATAATATTTGGTTTCTTCCTAGATGTAGTAATTGGACGCCAAATAGGAATTTCGGGAATTATGCTAGGTATAATTGGATTATTTGGTGAATATTTAGACAAAAATTTCTCAAAAGAAAGCAGAATAACAATAATGCTTATGATTGCAGCATCAACAGGAATATACGAAATAGGTTGTTACATATTTAATATATTTGCATTAAATATAAATTTAGAAATATTGCCATTTATAAAAATACTATTTATAGAAATAATATATAATTTACTAATTACTATAGTAATATATCCTTTGATACAAAGATTAGGACATGCATTAGAAGAAATTTTCAAAACCAAAAACATACTTACGAGGTACTTTTGATAATATAAATTAAAAAAATACATAAATGGAGGTGAGTTATTGAACAAAGAGAAAAATAGAAACGATAGAATAAGGTATAACATACTTACAACAATAGTATACATAGCAGGCATAATTTTGATAATACAGTTATTTAATTTACAAATTATACATGGAGCAGAATATAGAGAAACATCAAACTCAAGACTTACAAGGGAAACTGTAGTTAAAGCAGCAAGAGGCTCTATAAAAGACAGAACTGGTGTAGAATTAGTAAGAACAGATACTGGCTATAGTGCAGAGATATATAGCACAAAAGTCAGTGATGAAGAATTAAATTTGGCTATAGAAAAATTTATAGAAATATTAGAGTCTAATGAGGATAAATATATAGATAACTTACCAATAAGAGTTGATCCATTTGAATTTACTGAAAAAGACGAAAAAGACCAAAGGGAATGGAAAAAAGAAAATGATTTAGATGAAAATTATTCTGCAGAGCAAGTATTTTATGCATTGAAAGAAAAGTATGAAATTTCGAATGATGATGTAAATACGGCAAGAAAAATAATGGCAGTAAGATACGAAATTTCTAGTGTAGGATATAGTAGCACAAGGTCTGTTACAATTGCAAGAGATATAAGTAACACTTCGGCAGTCCAAATAAGGGAACAAAATGCAAAACTTGCAGGTATAAATGTTGTTACAGAACCTACTGTATCATACACTTCCGGTAGTTTAGCATCGCACATTTTAGGATATGTTGGAGCAATAAGTGAGGAAGAATACAGTACAAGAAAAGATACATACAGAAATGACGACATAATTGGAAAAGATGGTGTACAAAAAGTATTTGAAGAATACTTAAAAGGAACAGATGGAGTAAAACAAGTGGACATGACTGTAGATGGTGCAATAACTAGTGAATATATATCAGAAGAAGCAATAGCAGGATCGGATGTAGTACTTACAATAGATGCAAATCTACAAAAGGTAGCAGAAGATGCACTAGAGCGAAACATAAAAGATATTGCAGATGGAAAATATGGAGAAGGAAATGATACTGATGCTGGTGCAGTAGTAGTAATGAATGTAAATACTGGAGAAGTTTTGGCAATGGCAAGTTATCCAGACTATAACCCAGAAAGATATTCAGAAGAATATGATCCAAACGATGAAACAGGAAAATACTATAACAGAGCAATAAGAAGCATTTATGCTCCAGGTTCTACGTTTAAAATGGTTGTAGCATCAGCTGCCTTAGACACAGGAGAAATAACAACGAGAACTAGAATAAATGATAATGGCGTATACCCTTATGGAGATGGACAAGCATGCTGGTATTATAGAAGCTATGGAGTAGGACATGGCTATTTAAATTTAACTCAAGCTATAAAATACTCATGTAACTATTTCTTCTATGATTTAGGTTACAGAATGGGAATAGATACAATAGCAGAATATGCAGGACGTTATGGACTCGGAAAGAAAACTGGAGTAGAGTTAATGGGAGAAAGTAGTGGAATAGTAGCGAGCAGAGAGTATGCAAATAGTATAGGTTATACTACATGGTACCCAGCAGACACATTATCTGCAGCAATAGGTCAAAGTTTTAACTCATATACTCCTATTCAAATGGCAAGATATATAAGTATGATAGCAAACGGTGGCAAAAACGTAGATGTAAGTATTATAAAATCTATAATAAATCCAGATGGATCAGAAGTATCAAAAGAGGAAATAGAAAATTTTGTAAAAGAATCTATAGGGACAGAAAATGAACTTAAAGAAGACTTAAATATATCTGAAGAAAACTTAGATGCAATAAGAGATGGAATGAAAGGTGTTACAAGTGAGTCTGGAGGAACTGCATACTCAACTTTTGCAGACTTTGATATTGACATAGCAGGAAAAACTGGATCTGCACAAACAGGAGTTGACGGAGAGGCTCATGGATGGTTTGTAGGATTTGCACCTTATGATGAACCTGAAATAGCAGTAGTAGTAATGGTAGAAAAAGCAGGTTCGGGAGGATATACTGCAGTAGTAGCAAAAGAAATTATGGAAGAATACTTTGGTATGAACTCAGAAAGAGTAACAGAAGATAAAAGTGCAGAATCAAGTATAGAAAGTGTAAGATAAAAAGAAAGTGTGAAATTTATGAGTAATAGTATTAATATTAGTATTAAAAAGAATCAAGTGATTATTAGAATAGAAGAGAATGCAGAGCAAAAAGAAGTTATATCTGACTTAAAAAAGAAAATGATTGAACTAAAAAATTTATACAAGGAAGATAAAACACCAATATTGATTACAGGTAAGGTATTAAAAAATAAGGAAATGGACGAAATACAAGCCGTAATAAGAAGATTTATAGATGTTCAAATGGATTTTGATAGCCCAAAAGTTTTGGGATTACATGGCATAAAAAAGACATTCTATAAGGAAGTAGCTACATCAGAAACCAGATTTCATAAGGGTTCGTTAAGGTCAGGACAAAAAATTGAATCTGAAGGAAGCATAGTAATAATTGGTGATGTAAATGCAGGAGCAGAAGTAATAGCAGGAGAAAACATTGTAGTACTTGGAAATTTAAGGGGACTAGCTCATGCTGGAGCAAAGGGAAACAAAGATGCAATTATAGAGGCATCTGAAATAGATTCAGTACAAATTAGGATAGCAGACAAAATAAAAGAAATAGAGAAGAGTAAAGGTGAAATTAAACAAATAAAAACATCTGCATATATAAATGATAAAGATGAGCTTATATTAGAGTAACTATTTATAAACATAAATAGCTATGATACTAAAAAGGTAAAAATTAGAAACAATATGTATTTCAGAGCAAATAAACAAATTCTAATAAAACATCCCATTTTTTTAATGGGATGTTTTAAGATAACAGTAGCATAATTAAAGAAATAAACAAATACTCATCCTGTACACCTTCCTTATATAAAAAGAAAATAAGGCATAACAACAAAATATCGTCAGAGTAAAGCTTAATACCTAAAATTTCTAAATAATTTTCTTCATCAACATTGCTTTTCTTGCTCTCATCTTTATATTTACTAAAATTAGTTGATTCAAGGTCTCGAGTTATACCTTTAGAATTAACATTTTTATTCTTATTACTATTTGCAGTAGATTTTCGATAGTTACGACCATAATCCTTAGAACCACTAGACATGTTCGCACTTTGTGGATAACTCCTATACGACTTTGTGGGAAAATGTGGATAAAATGGAAAATTATACATCATTCTTATTCTCACCACCTAGGGAATTAAGCACTTCAAAAGCTTTTCCTAATCCAAATAGTTGAACATATTGATCAACTTTCTTTTTTCTACTTTCTTTTAAATATGGTTTCAAAGATATCAAAAGATTACTTCTGGGGTCATTTTTATTAGAATTCATAGATTCCATTACTTGTTTCATCTTTAAAATTGTATTTATATCTATATCTGGAATTGTAGAATTAGAGTTATTAAAACCATTATTTGAACTATTAGAATCCTTATTACTATTTGCAGAATTTCTAGAATTTTCACCAGAATTATTATTAGAGGAATTTTTAAAACTATTTAAAGCATTTTTTAAATCTTCAGGAAATTCATTATTTTGTAGCATTTTATTAAATTGTTCCATAATATTATTCATATCACTATTATTCATCTAAATCCCTCCAATACACAAACAATGTAAATTACTTATTTTTCTTAATATCGTTTATAATTGAATTTGCATCATTATTCTTTAGCATTTCACTAACTTTACTAATACCTTGTTCTAAATCTTTTTTGTCCATTTTTGCTAACATGGCCATTAACTCTGCCATATTCATACTATTATTATTCATATAATCACCTCTATATAATATATGTTTAAAAAACTATAATATAATATGTGGAAAAAATTTAAGTGTTACAAAGTAACTTTGTAAAATTGTAATCAAAATGTAATATAATTTTAATAATACTCTTAAAAGGGAGCTTCCGTAAAGACTTTTTTTAAAACATCAATAGATTGAAGAAAATATAGGTTGCAATATTGTTAAAAGATGCTAAAATAAGATATAAGTTATAATATATTGTCGAAAAAAGGGGATAATTGAAAAATGTATGTAAAGTATAACCTTAATAAACATAAAAAGTTTATGAAATTTTAGGAAAAGACTGAAAAGTATTGAAAAAACTATAAAAATGTCGTATAATATATTATATGTTAAGAAATAAATGGAGGTTATTATGAGTAAACTATTTGAAAAAACTATTGCACTAATCATGGTCATAATCTTAATGAGTGCTAACCTATTAATTATAGGTGAGTTTACTATAGCGCGTGCATTAAGTGATGAAGAGTTAAATGAACAAACATCAGAAACAAATCAGAGAAATGTACAATTTAACTCGTATTTTTATGGAGAAACGCATAATCAAACTTTTGATATCGGATCAGAAGATGCCAAGATGTATCTAAGAATTGTGGTAAACAATGCTGGATATATTGATAATGGAACAACAATTGAATTTCAAAATGCGAACTTCAAGATAAAAGATGGAGTTTCAAATGAAAATATCAAAAGCATAGATACAGAGAGTAACAAAATCGTTTTAAACAAAATTGATAATGGTTCAGATATTACTTTAGAAATTCCTATTGAAATTTTAAAAGGAGATAACGTATCATTAGATTACTTCTCAAAAGAAGCAACTACTAAACTTTTAGGAACTTATGTAGATGGAGAAGGAGAAAGAAGATCTCTTGAAAAAGAAGTAGTTAATAAGCTTTCTTGGAGAGGAACAGCTGAAGCAGAAGTAAGTATAGAAGCTACAAAATATATACCATACAATATAGAAGAAAGTGCAGTTACAAGTGAAGAAACAGAAGTAAGTACTAACCAAGCTACAGAACCTAATGCTAATGAAAGCACAACTCCAGAAATAGGTGTGGATTTAGGAGCAGGAGAAAATGTAGAAGCAAATGCACAAGCTAGCGAGGAAGAAGCTGAGAGTGTGCATGAAAACTATGGAGTAATGGTTCAAGTAAAAGTAAATTCAAATGTGAAAGATAGTAACTTACCTATAAAAAATACGATGTTAGAAATAACAGCACCAGAAATAAATAGTAATAAACCAACTTCTGTAACTGTTATTGCAAATAAAACAGAAGCAACAAACGGTAAAACAGATGGATTAGAATTTACAAATAGTAATTATTCATATGATATAGAAACAGGAAAAGTAACAATAAACACAGCTAACTTACAAGATAGCATTTCATGGAAAAAGAATGTTAAAGATGAATATATAGTTACATATATATTTGAGGGAAAAGAAATATATGATTATGTAATGCAAAACGGACTAGATTGTACTACAACAGCAGTTGCAAACTTAACATTATATAATAATGAAGAAAGCACAATAACAACAAATGCAATTGCAGAAATAAAATATACAGAGCCAACAGGCGAAATGACAGACTTTGACATGAATGCAACTAAAGATTTAAGTAAAGGATATGTATATGCAAACTACGAAGCAAGAAACAAACAAGAAACAGAATACTATACAGATTATATAGCAACAATTCATAGTGCTAAACTTACTACATCATTAGAATTTGCACAAGAATATGATAAATTCTTAACAGAGGATGAAAGACAAGCGTATACAACAATAGATGACAAAAACTATGCATACAATAAGAGAATAGAAATAAGCCAAGCAATATTTAATAAAATTTTAGGTGAAGATGGAGAAATAACAGTAAAATCATCAGATGGAACAGAACTTGGAAAAATAAATAAAGAATCTACATTAGAAGATGGAATATATAGCTTAGACATAAGCGAAAGCAACAACAATAGATTAGTTATAACAACAACAGCACCTATTACAGAGGGAAAATTTGAAATAAGAATAGTTAAAGCATTAAAAGGAGAAATAGACTATTCTAGAACTCAAATGCAAAGCTTTAACAAAGTAAGAACTGAATTTGAAGGAAAAACAAATATAGATAGTACAGCAAAAACTGTAGACATAGAATTAAAAGAACCAGAAACAAAAGTAGAATTACAAATAAGTAAGCCTAATTTAACAACAGTTTTAACAAATGAAAATGTAGAAATAAGAGTAATACTCAATACTTCTAGTATATATAACGGATTGTTTAAAAATCCAACATTAAAAATAACATTACCTTCATATATTAGAAGAATTAATTTAAAAGGTACAAACATTTTACTAGGAAACGGACTTGAAATTAAAAATGCCGGATTAATAGAAGAAAATGGACACGCAGTTATTATGGTAGAGTTAGAAGGAAATCAAACAGAATATGCTATAGATGCAGAATATAAAGGGGCAATAATAGTACTAAATACAGACTTAACTACAGACACACTAACACCAAGTGGAAGTGACAAAATTACTTTAGAGTATACAAACGAAAATGAAGTAGCTACAAATACAGAAGGAAGCTTATCGGCAGACATTAATTATGTGGCACCAAGTGGTGTAGTTACAGCAAATGGAGTAAGCAATTACAAGGATGGAGAAGAAGATGTTTTATCAATATCTGAAGAGCCAATAACATTACCAATAGACACATACTCAGACGAAAGAACAACTACAATAGAAGGAACTGTAATAAACAACTACGAGAATGATATAAGTAATATTTCAATATTAGGAAGAATTCCAGCACAAGGAAACACACAAATAGATACAAACAACGAAATGGGTTCAACATTCTCAATGCCACTTGCAACACAAGTAGAACTAAAAGGAGTAGACAGCAAAAATTACACAGTATATTATTCAGACAATGCAAATGCTAACAAAAATTTACAAGATGCAAGCAATGGTTGGTCAACAACTGCAAGAACAAGTTCAAAATCATACTTAATAGTATTTAACGATGATTACAAAATGAAACCTGGCACAAAAATAGACATAAGCTATGATATGGTAATGCCAGAAAACTTAACACCAGACAATGATACATATACGATGTACAAAGTATACTATACAAACGATTCTGAAATAGGACAAATGGTAGAAAGCAAAACATCTTCTGTAATTGGTTTTTCTACAGGAGAAGGACCAGAAGCAGAAATAACACTTTCTACAGCAACAGACACAGTAAGAGGTGGACAAATTGTAGAAATGACAGCTACAATTAAAAATACTGGAGATACAGATATAGAAAATGCAAAACTAAAAGCAATAGCTCCAACAGGAACAGTACATACAGAATTGCCAATAGGTGAGAGAGCTTATGTTGATAGTGAAAATAGTGAAAAAATAATAGATGTAGGTAATATTCCAGCAGGAGAAACTGCAACAGTAAGATATGATTTAAGAGTAAGAAGTATCGTACTTATGCCAGGAATAGATAACGAAGGCTATAGAGCAATGGAAGCTACAGCTTCATTAACATCTGACAATATAACAGGAGAAATACCATCAACACCATATACATTACAAGTAACAGAAGGTGATTTGGAAATACTAAATATACCAAATGCAGATGCAGATGAAGTATTACGTAAAGGTAGAGTAGTAGAATATGCAATTTCTATAGAAAATATTTCTAGAAATAAAAACCTAACAAATGTAACATTAAACTTAAGTTTCCCAGAAGGCATTACAATTAAAGAAGCCACTTTTGTAAATGCAGAAGGAGAAAGTGTTACAGATGGAGTTAATATAAACGGCCAAAACATCTCTATGAACGTAGGTGAACTAGGAAGTTTTGGAAATAGCACAAGAACAAGTACACAAGCCTCAATTAAATTTGAAGTAGAAGACTTTAAGGGAGACTTAACATCAATAATAACTGCAACTGCAGACGGAATGGACACACATTATTCAAATGTTAGAAGATTTAGCACAGATAAAATAGACTTAAGCATAGAACAAGAAGAACTTTCAAAAGTATATGTAAAAGAAGGTTCAGAATATAGTTACAATATAAAAGTAACAAATAATAGTGAAACTTCATCAATGTCTAACGAAGTAAAAATGGTACTTCCAGAAGGGCTAACTTTTGTGGAAGCTACATACAAAAATGGAGAAGATACAGGAACAGTTAAAAGCTCTTCAAAAGGTGTGGTTACAGTAGATATAATAGAAATTGAAGCTGGAGCAACAGTAGAGGTAGAAATAAAAGTAAGAGCAGATATTTTACCAGACAAAAACAATAAAGAAGTAAAAACAACAGCAACAGTAGAAGCTTTTGGCTTTCCAGCTATAACTTCAAACGAAGTAACAGCAATAATAGAATATGACCCTAATGCAAATCATAGCCAAGGTGGAGGCAGTAGCAGTGGAGGCAATGATAATGATAGACCAAATACTTATAGAATAACAGGAACTGCTTGGATAGACACAAACGAAGATGGAGAAAGAAATTCTTCAGAGCCAAAAGTAGGAGGAATGCAAGTTATATTATTAAATAGTGATGCAAGCGAAATTATAAGAGATGAAGAAACTAATGAAGAAAAAAGAACCACAACTTCAGATAATGGAACATACACATTTAATAATTTACCAAATGGGGAATATGTAGTAGTATTTGCTTATGATTCATCAAACTATAGCTTAACAGAGTACCGAAAAGAAGATGTTAACGAAAGATTTAACTCTGATGCAATAGATGTTAATATAACAATAGATGGAGAAAGAAGACTAGCTGGTATGACAGACGTACTTGTAGTAGATGGAGAAAATGTAAGAGATATAGATATTGGTATATGTGCAGCAACAAAATTTGACTTAAGGCTTGATAAATATGTAGACAAAATAACTCTTACAACACCTACAATAGGTACAAGAGTAGACGAATACGAAAGAAACGCAGTTTTAGGAAAAGTAGAGGTTTTAGAGAGAAACGTAGGACAAAGTAGTGCAGTAATAGAATACAAAATAGTAGTTACAAATGAAGGATCAGTACCTGGCTATGCAAATAGAATAGTAGATTACTTACCAGAAAATGTAAACTTTAGTACAGAATTAAACCCAGACTGGTACTTGTCTGAAAATGGAAATATTTACAATTCTACACTAGCAGAGGAAATAATAAATCCAGGAGAAACAAAAGAACTAACATTAATAGTTAGTGTAAATATAGAAGAGGATACTTTAGGAATATTAGACAACAGAGCAGAAATATACGAAAGCTATAACGAAATGGGATTACAAGATATAGACTCAACTCCAAATAATAATGATAGCGAAGAAGACGATATGGGTAAGGCAGAAGTTATATTAGGACTAGTAACAGGTGCAGCTTTAATGTATACAGCAATTATACTTGTAGTAGCAACAATATTAGGATTTGGCATATATGGAATTAAAAAATATATTTTAAATAAGAAAAAATAAGGAAAGGAGGAAAATTTAAGATGAAGTCAATTAAAAGTAGGAAGACAAAGAGAATTGCTATTATAGTAATTATGTCGATGGTAATATTAGCTTTATCATTTTTCTGTAAATCGACAATAGCAGGCAATAACTATAAAAAGATTAATGAAGCTATTGTAAGAGTACCAGAAGAAGTGCAAAAGGCAGATACTTCTGTAGAAGTAAAACAAACTAGTGGCTCCTCTGCAAATAAATCTGCAGAGGAAACTGAAGAGACAGAAAGCGTATTAAGTTCAACTAATAAAAAAGTCCAAACTTTAGATGATGGAACTGTAATTGTTACAGAAACAACTGTAGAAGAAAAAGAAGATGGAACTTATGTAACAGAAGTAAAAAAGGAAACTACTAAAAAGGGTGAAACCTCTTTTGATATAACCTATACAGATAAAGATGGACATACAACAGTAGTAGAAATAGACCCAGATGAAATTAAAGAAATTATAGATGCTGGATTTGGAAATTCTGGAGAAGACCTAACAGACCTTTTAAAAGATAAGTTGACAGGTGTTGTGGAAGATAAGGTTAACGAATTTTTGCAAGAACAATTAAACAACTTAACAGATGATTTACCAGATAACAAAATTACAGAATTCTTAACAGATGCTTTAGAAAAAGAATTACCAAATATTGTTTCAGATGTACTATCTGGTGAATTACCAGAAATACTTACAGGAGACATAGAAGAACAATTAAAAGATGTTTTAACAGATTTAACTACTGACAAGCTAGAAGATGTGTTTAAAGAAATGTCTACAAATGTTGTAAAAGATATTTTAACAAATATAACATCAGACATCATAAGCGATATTCTACCAGACACAATATCTGATACAGTAGTAGATATGGTAGTAGATAAAATAGGCAGTGTAACAGTAGACGATATAAAGAATATGGTAGATAATGTAACAAACTTAACACCAGAAACAATTAAAGATGCTTTAACAAATACAGCAGAAGATTTATTAACAGAAGGAATAAATGGCATAACAAATAGCTTAAAAGACAAAGTAAATGGTGTTCTAGAAGATATTTTACCAGATGACTCTATAGATATAACTTTAGACTTAGGTTTTGGAGAAATTAATATAAGTGCAGGAACTTCTAGTGGAGGCTCAGGCAGTGGCTCTGGAGGTTCTGGAACAGGAGGATCAGGTAGTGGTTCTGGTAGCTCTGGAAGCACTGGAGGAGCAGGAAACAGTACTGTAGTAGATACGGAAACAGGCGAAATTCTAAAAATAGAAAGGAACGAAGATGGTACTTTTAAGGTTGCTTTATTAACCGAAGAAAATAAAGATTATACAGATACTCACCCAGGAGATACTTTTACACAAAGTGATGGAACTACAGTAGAAGGATATGAAATAAAACAATATACAACTATGGTAGATATTGATACAGGTATGGCAAAATCTACAGCAGTAATGCTTGCTTACTGTTCAGAACATGGTGCAAAATTTGAAAAATTAGCAGGAAAATTATCATACAAAGATGTTACAGAGTATGGATATTATTGGGTAAAACCAAATGGAGGAGCAAACTTTAAAGAATGGATACATCAGGGAGATGCGAGCCAAGGAATAGGCATAGGAACTAAAAATCCAGATATTGTAATTGGTGGAATAAGTGGACTCACGGACTTCCTTGAGGATCCAGAAGGACTTTTTGAAGATTTCTATGACATTATCATCGATTCAATAGGTTCAGTTGCTAGTGGAGGTGCATTAGGAGAATTTCCACCTCACATTGAAAATTGGCAAGAACATAACGGAGAAAGAACCTACCCATTTTTACACTGCCAAGGTGAAGGTTACCATTATGATTTAACAGATAAAGCAGGTTCACAATACCATCCAGACTTAGCATATATAATTACCTATCCAACTTTTGCAGAATGGGACTCTAAAAAACAAAATGCAGTTTGGTGTACAGACTATGGTAAACAAAAAGGTAAATCTACAGATATAACACAAGAAGGTAAAGATTTATATCAAGAAGCATTAAAATACGAAGACTTTCACGATAAAATGGAAGAAGCAAAGGAAGCAGATCAAGAAGAGTTAAGTGTTATGCCAGAAAACTTAACAGATTATGATAAACTAAGAGTATATGCAGATTATGATTCACAAAAATTAACTGTAGGACCATACTCTATAGATTATATTTGTGGTGTATATGATGAAGTAACAGTTGGTGGTATTTCCGATATGTACTTTATAGGATTAAACTCTGATGATGAAATAGTAAAAGAAAAAATAGAAATAGAAAAATATATATACAATGACGAAGAACTAGATTTAGACTTCTTCGAACCAAATGAAGACGATTCTTCTTTTGTAAGCTATGATGAGCAGGTATACCCAAAAGGAGTATCTGCAGGAGAAGAAGAGTTTTACTTAAGAATTGAAAACCCAAATGAAGGTGTAACTACAGATGCAGAAAGAGTAAGTAAGCTTGTACTACACATAGATTTTAAATGGATGACAGCAGGAGCAGAAATTTGTGAAACTTTAGGCTATGTATATGAAGTAGAATGGAAATCTATACCTATAATAGAAAACAGTGTATTAATTCCTTTGAAAGAAATAGCTAATGCATTGGGTATACCATTACCATTTGACATATATCAACATACAGGATATAACGAAGATTATTCTCGATTAAAACCAATAGAAGTACAAGATCACTTTATAGTACTATTTATGGAAAGACAACTACACGCAACATCACTTGAAATTGGATTAGAAATGGATGGAGGTACACCACCAACTGATGTGCCACCAACTGATGTGCCACCAGGAATTAACATCACAATGAAACTTGGAGGTTATGTATGGGAAGAAACTCTATCAGGTAAGGAAAACTTAGCAGATGGTGTAAGTACAACAGAGGGTGATAGAAGATACAAAAACATAAAAGTATCATTATATGACGAAGACGGAAATTTAGTAGAACTATCAGCAACAGAAGAGATGGAGGGTGGAACAGAAGAATCAGTTTACCACAAAATAAACCCAACCTATACCGATGAAGAAGGTAGATACCTATTCTTAGGATTAGACCCATTAAAGAAATACTATGTAGTATTTGAATATAATGGACAACGTTACTTACCAACAGATTACAATATGAACATAGATGCATACAATACAGAAGAATGGGAGGTAACATCAAAGGCAACAGAGGCAGAGTCGGCTGGAACAGAGGGTATAGAAATTGGAAGAGACGAATATGACCAAAGATTCCAAGAAATATCAGCATATCCACACAACTATCCATCAAGTAATTCAATGGGTGCTGGCTCAGAAAATGCAGCATATAACCAATTAGACTTAATGGGTTATGAATTAACAGAAAATGGAACTTATTCTAAGTCAAAAACTCAATGGATTGACGGATACGAATTTGACGAAAACGGACTTGAAACAGATGAATGGACAGAAGGTGAAGTATCTAAGAAAATAAGGGAATTTATAGAAAGCAATGAAGCTTATCCATCAGATGACGATATGAAGAGTATTTACTCATCAATAGGTGGAGAAGATGCATTAAAAATAGGACAATTCTTAGAAGATAGTGCAATACAAGCATATACGGCATCACAGGGAGCAGGAGAACCTGACCTATATCCAGTATATGAGCAATTTGTAATAAATGAAAGTGAAGAAGATAGAAAGGCAGAAGATCCATGGGCAGTAGAATATGACACAAGCTCAATTACAATAGCAGGAACAGAATTTAAACCTATTTATCCAGGACAGCTATACATAAACTTAGGTTTATGGAGAAGACAAGAACTTGACCTAGCCCTTAGAAAAGATATATATAAAGGAGCATTAAAAATAAATGACAAAACAGTAATATATACTTACGAGAAAAGAGCAGAAGAGGAAGAAGGAGCAAATAGTGCAGACGGACAAGATAATGACACATATTGGGATATAAATGTCAGAATGTCAGATTATGAAGCATATTATAACTCGGGTTACAACAGAGAAATATATGAAACAGATTATAGTTATGACTCGGCGCAAATGGGACACCCTGGTACAGACTTAGAGGTATATATAACATACAAAATAACACTTAGAAACCAATCAATGAGTATAATGGCACAAATACAAGAAGTAGTAGACTACTATGATGTAGACTACACATATAAACCAAATCTATCATGGGTAATTTATCAAACATCAGGTAGCTCACGTACGGGAATAGATAAAGATAAATATTACGAAATGATGGATCAAGACCAAGAAATCATAGATGCAGAAAGCACATCAGCAACACAATTTATAGACAATGCACAAGATGCAAATGCAACCGAAGGCTCAAGCAGATATGGTGATGAAAAGAGCATAAGTGGATATCAAAACTTATATGTAAATGGACTAGAAGGCAAGAAATTAGCAACAGGTGAAACAGCATACATTTACTTAACATTTGAAGTAAATAAAGAAGGAAATAGAATAATACTAGATGACGAAAGCAGTCCAAAAGAGAATATTGCAGAAATTAACGGATTTATTTCATACTATGCAGATGGTACATCGCTTCCAAATGGTATAAGCAAAGGATCTGGAGATATTGCCGGATTATTAGATAGAGATTCTAACCCAGGTAACCTAGAAAATGAAGATGTAGTACCAGGAACAAAATATGAGAAGAACTTCGAAGACGATACAGATAGAGCTCCATCAATAAGAGTTTCAATCGACCCAGAGGCTATAAGAAAAGTAAACGGTACTGTATGGGAAGATGAAAGAACTGAAAACTCAGGAGAAGCAGTTATAGGTGATGGTATTAGACAGGAAGATGAAATAGGAATAAGAGGAGTAACTGTACAGCTAGTTGAAAAATGTGTAGATGGTTCAGAATACATTTGGCAAGAAACAACAACAGGTGATGACGGTACCTACAACTTTGAAGAATATATACCAGGAGATTATGTAATAAGATTCTACTATGGTGATACAGAAGCAACAGTAGTACCATCTGACGGACAATTAACTTCTTACAATGGTCAAGACTTTAAGTCTACAACATATCAAGATGGTATAGACCAAAACGGACAAACAGACTTAGACGGAAGATATCAAGGTTATATTAACACAGCAACACAAAATGTTAGTGGAACATATAATCCAAACGTAGGAGCACCAACTGAAGACACTTATGGATATGATATATATAAAGCAGATAGTGACTCAACAAACTATTCAGATGCAAAAGATATTTGGACTTCATCTAACAGAGAAGGTATAAATATAATAGGACCTGTAAGCTCAGCAAGAGAAGTTGCAGGAAGAGACAGAGTAATAGAATACAGTAAAGAAAATGTAACTAACCACATTGCAGAGGTTCTAGCTTCACCTTATAGTGGAGATTCAAGTCTATACGGAGAGTTAATGGACAATACTTATATGACAGCAGAGACTGGTATTATAGTAGTAGAGTTCGAGTATGATAGACAACAATCAGAGGGAGACAAAGAAGAAGAAAATAACTCATCTAACTCAAGTAAAGATTATGTAGATCCAGGAAATAGACACAACAGTACCTATGAATTGAAAAACGTAGACTTTGGTATAGAGGAAAGACCAAAATCACAACTTGAAATAGATAAATCTGTATCAAATGTTAAAGTAACACTTGCAAACAACAGTATACTATTTGATATAAACGAAGCAGCAAATAATGCTTTATGGCAAGATCATAAAGAGTATAATGTAGATGAAGAAATGCAGGACGGTATGTATGAAGAATACTACGGAGATGATGGAAAAGACAGATATTCATTCAGAGATGAAATCCAAGGCATAGTACAAGGTACAGACAAAGGTTTAATACAGCTTACAATGGATGAAGAGTTAATGCATGGTGCTACAATTCAAGTAACATACACAATTAAAATTACAAACGTAGGAGAGACAGATTATGTAGATGGAGACAGTAAGAACTTCTACTACAAAGGAGATACATCTGGAGCACATGTATCAACAACTACACCAAACCAAGTAGTAGACTATGTACAAAACAACTTACAATTTGCAGCAAATAATGAAACAAATAGCGGAGCTGGTTGGTCAGTAATATCTGGTGCAGACTTAGTTGGAGGAGATTTAGTAAATGCTAGATTGACAGAGAACGTTGCACAATTCAATACAATAATACAAACAGAAAGCTTTGGAACTGCATTACTACCTGGTGAAGAAATAACTCAAACATTAATACTATCACAATTAATCACACCAGAAAATACAGAAGACGATTTACAATACACTAACATGGCAGAGATTGTAAAAACATCTAACGAAAATGGTAGAAGAATGGCATTCTCAGTAGTAGGTAACCAAGACCCATTGCTAGATAACCCAACAGAAATAGATGCAAGCATGGCAGAGAGAATAATTATCTTAACACCATTTGGTGAAAACAACTTCTTCTACATGATAGCAGGAATAGTAGCAGTAATGTTAGTAATTGGAATTGTATTGATTAAAGTATTTGTACTTAAAAAGAGAGACTAATAGTTAAATAAAATCGTGGACAAAAGGGACACTCCATTTTGTCCACGATTTTTTTGCTATATAATATAACAACCAAAGTTAATAAGTATATTTATCAAATTTTTTTGTTCCTTGGTGTCGCACCCTACTAATGATAAAAAGAAAAATAAATTTTTCTTTTTATCGCAGGAAATGTGCTATAAATCGCACTCGCTTCAAAGAAGCTCGTTTGGTCGCTTACGCGTCACTACAAAAATTCTCTAAATATACTTATTAACTTTGGCTCATCTATTATATAGTAGCACTTTTCTTAAGTTTTTCCATACAAATTATTGAAAAAACCGCTATTATAGGATAAAATAGTACAAGTAAAATGATAAAAAAGAGAAAAATAATAGAAAGCACATCACATTTTGTAAAAAACTTTTTTATATTATGGATTAAATGTGACAAAAAACTATTTTAAAAAAAGCTATAATTAAGTAGCATTAAAAAATGCTACGAACACAAAGGATAAACTAAGAGGAGAAACTTTAATGCATAAATAAAAAGGTAGAGGTGGTTATTATGTTTCAAAATATAACAAGAGACTTATTTGATAATCAGAGTGATGAAGAAATTGAAGAAAATAAAAAAGTTAATGCAAAAGATGTGATAAAAGGACTGCTTGCAAAGCAAAATATAATGCTATATGCTGTTACATTTTTGATATCAATGGTGGGGTTTGATGAAAGTACACTCATGTTTAATATAACACCATTTGGACTAGCCATTATTGCAGGGTCTTTAAGCAATAATAGACCTATCGGTATAATGTATGTACTATCATTGATAGGAACATTCATTAGCTTTGGATTTAATAGCTTAGTTATGTATTTTATAACTTCATTAATCTTTTTTGCATTGATTTTAATCATAAGGCCAAAGCTACAAGATAATGTTAATGAGAAAAGGAAAATAGGAGTTCATCTATTTATTGCAGTATTACTTGTTCAACTAGTACCAATGCTTTTTAGAGATTTCTATGTATTTGATTTATTAACAAGCATAATGCTTAGTATGACTACATATATATTTTATAAAATTTTTACAAACTCAATTACAATGATAATAGATTTTGGAGAAAGAAGAGCATTTTCAATAGAAGAGGTAACAGGGACAAGTTTACTACTTGCAATAACTATAACAGCGTTCGGAAGTTTAAATGTTTTTGGGTTTTCTATAAAAAATATTCTTAGTATATTAATAGTGCTTGTATTAGGGTGGAAAAATGGCATGCTAGTTGGTGCCACAGGAGGAATAACAATAGGAGTAGTACTAGGAATAATTACAGGAACAGAGCCTATTATGATTGCAGCATATGCTATATCTGGCTTAATTGCAGGTCTGTTAAACAGATTTGGAAGATTAGGTGTCATAGTAGGATTCACTTTAGGAAATGTAGTACTAGCATACGCAGCAAATGGAAATACAGTAGACCTTATACTATTTCAAGAAATACTAATTGCTTCATTGGGACTACTAATTATTCCTAAGAATATAGAGATAAACATAGAAGATTTAGTAGGGAAAACACCACTTTTACCAGAAAAAACAGAAAGAGATTTAGAAGAAAATAAAGATACAATATTTAAACTAAATAGTATATCTGATACTATATACGATATGGCAGAAAGCTATAGTGAGGCGGCTGCAACTATACTTTCTGAAAAAGAATTGAAAGAGCAAGAAAAAGCAAATATTGATATATTTATGGAAGAATTAAAGAAAAACTTAGAAGATTTAGAAGACAACATGCTATATGAAGAAATTTATTATCCAACAGAAGAGTTAATAACAGATATATTTGATTATTTATTAGAAAATGATGTGATTACAGAAAAGGAATTTGTTAAAATATTAGAAAAAAATAACAACTATATAGTGGGCTTTGAAAATACGAAAAGTCAAGCAAATGAGGATATTTATAGAATTGTAAAAGCCATAAATTATTCATATAGAGTAAGTAAAATAAATTTTATTTGGAAGAAAAAACTAGATGAGAGCAAGAAAAATATATCAGAGCAATTGAGAGGAGTGTCTGAAGCTATTTCAAAAATGGCAGATGATATAGACAAAGAAGAGGACAAGTTTGCTATTCAAAAGCAAGAAATACTAAAATTATTAGAGCAAAAAGATATTGAAATAAAAAATATTGAGATAAAACAAAAAAGTTCTGGAAGATTTATTGTAGATATATATACAGATGTATGTGAAAATATGGATGGGACAGAATGTGATGTAAGAAGAATAAACAAAATTTTAAACAAAGTTCTAAATCAAACTTTAATTTTACAAAATCAAATATGTGGATTAAGATTGAATAAGGATACATGCAAATTTACATATATATCTGATGACAAATACAACATACAAATAGGTATAGCAAAATCAACTAAGGAAGGTTCACCTGTATCTGGAGATAGTATTCTGCAAATAAAATTACAGGATGGTAAATACTTGTTAGCATTAAGTGATGGAATGGGTTCGGGCCCAGAAGCTATGAAGAGTAGTAAAATAGCAGTAAAAATGTTAGAAAGATTATTGTCAGCTGGATTTGAGAAAGAAGTATCATTAAAGTTAATAAATTCTACCCTTTCAGCAAATACAGAAGAAGACATGTATGCAACATTAGATATAGAAATTCTAGATTTATTTAATGGAAATATGGAATTTATCAAAAATGGAGCATGTCCAACCTATGTAAAAAGGAGGAAAAATGTTCAAATGTTAAAATCCATGTCATTACCAACAGGAATATTAAACAATGTGGATTTAATAGTATATGATTATGATTTACAAGATGGAGACATTTTAGTAATGTGTACTGACGGAGTAATAGACTCAAACAAAGAATATGTTAATAAGCAGTTATGGCTACAATACTTATTGGAGGACATAGAAGCAACTGATGCACAGAAAATTGCAGATTTAATAATCGGAGAAGCGATAGACAATGATTATGGAAAACAAAAAGACGACATGAGTGTGATTGTAGCTAAAGTTAGTAAGAAATAGTACCGAAAGGTACTATTTTTGTTGCAAGTTAGTGCTTTAATATTATGATTTGGGATTATAACTAATTTTGGACAAGTTAGAGTAGGCTTCTAAAAAAAGTATGAAAATATGGAATGGAGAGTGATTTGAGTATAGAAATTCTTAATGTATTTTATGGAAAGAGTTCATCTTTGATGGAAGGGTGCCATAAAATACATATAGAATTTCTATGAAAATCAGCTGGACCGACATATTTGAAATACTTTTTTTAGAAGTTTACTCTAACTTATATAATTTTTATAATATTAAGGCACTAACTTGCAACTATTTTTGGGAAAAATACACAATAATGTTGTAATTAGACCCAAAAATATGATATAGTATACATGTAAAAAAATATCTTTTTTTGGAGGTCACTATGAGTAGAGGTAAAAGATATGACGGAGAACAAAAGCTGAATGTAAAAAAAGTCTTTGCGGTTTTAATAGCAATAGCAGTAATAGTTATGTTTGTTATTGGTATTAGAGAGTTATTAAATACAGAAGATACCCCACAAGAGAAAGTTGTGGCTTTGAGATATTTTCCAGTATATACAGATGGTAAATGGGGAGTTATAGATTCGAGAGGCAATATTATAATAGAACCTACACATGACGAATATATAGTGATACCAGACAATCAAAAACCTATATTTATATGTACAATAAACGTAAATTATGCGGACAATACTTATGATACAAAAGTATTAAATGAAAAAGGTGAAGAATTATTTACAGATTATGACTTGGTAGAAGCAATAGAAAATCACGACGAAAGTAATAATTTGTGGTATCAATCAGGATTATTAAAAGTTTCAAAAGATGGCAAATATGGTTTGATTGATACAAATGGTAGTCAAATAGCTAGTTGCGAATATGATTCTATTACAGCACTAGCTGGAGTAGAAAATAGTTTACTTACTGAAAAAGATGGCAAATATGGACTAATAGATAATGTTGGGTCTACTATAATAGATAATAATTATGAAGAAATAATACCTATTTCAGATAGGTTTGAAGATGGATATATAGTAAGGAACGAAGATAGTAAATATGGTGTAATAACATATACAAAAACAGTTGCTGTACAAGAAAACTATGATAACATTAAGAGTGTATATGGTGGAGGAAAATACCATATAGTTAATGAAAATAATAACTGGGAAATTGTAGATACAGACGGAAATAAATACTTAGAAGGAGACTATGACGATATTATAGATATTGCTGGAGAAAATGCAATAGTAGAAGAAGGAGGAAAATTCGGTGTCGTATCTATAACAGATGGTAGAAGTATAATCGATACGCAATATGATTCAATCAGTTATGCAGAAGGCAACCACTACATAGTACAAAATGATTCTAAATATGGAATTGTGGATGCAAGTGGTAATACTGTTCTTGACCTTAAATATTCAAATATAGTATATAGAGGCACAGGTAATTTCTATGAAGCAACAAATAAGGATTATACATCAGATTTATTAGATACAGATTTGAATGTACGATTATCTAGTGTTATATTATCAGAAGTAAACGAATCAAAAGGCTATTTTAGAGTAAGAGAAAGCAATGAATATAAATATTATAATTTTAGATTTGAGGAGAGAACTAGTAGCGAAATACTAAATGGAAATACAATTTTCTTAAGTAGAAATGAAGAAGGAAAATATGGTTTTGTAGACGCAAACGGAAATGTTGTAGTAAACTATATATATGATGAAGCTAGAGAGCAAAATGATTATGGATATGCTAGTGTAAAACAAGATGGATTATGGGGGGCAGTAGATTCACTAGGACAAATAGCAGTGTCACCATCATATAATCTAGATAATAATATTTTGGTAGAATTTATTGGTAAATGGCATTTGGGAGAAGATTTGAATTTATACTATTTTACCGATGAATAATATAAAAGCCAATTAAATAATAACCTAAAAGAAGTTAACCGTATAAAAACTTAGGAGGAAAAATAATGGAACTTATGACAAAATATCAATATACATATTTTATCTATCCATATATGATAGAAGAAGAAAAATATAAAAAATATTTACAAGGTTTATTAAGAAATAAGAAATGCAAATTAAGAATATTTGATAAACAAAAAGATATACATTTATATACCTACTTTTTGCCTAATATTAGAAAGTACATGTTTTGGTCTTTCGATACCAATAGACAAGGAATAAAAGATTTCAATAAATTAGATACATCTGTTAAGGCAACATTACTTGCAGAGCGTGATTGCAATGTGTTTAATTATGAACTTGAAGAAAATTTGCAAGGTAAAGTAGATGATAATAATTGTATATTTTTTGAAATAACAGGAATTAAAATTATATGTTTTAAGACAGGCGTATGTTTTTTGGTTTTTAAAACAAACCTTGAAAATAGTGAAAATTTTTCAGATATCTTAAATTTTAATTATAAATTTAGAGAAGTAAACTCTATAGCATATAATTTAAAAGAGTATGAAAATATAAAAATACAGTCAAGTTCATTTAAAAATGTAAAAGATATTACAACATTAATTAAAGAAATAACAGGGACTGAAAACATTACTAATGAAACCAATATTGGAAGTGAAAAGTTTTTTGTATATTCGTATTCATGCTTAGATCAAAAAGATTGGAACGAGAATACAAATGAAGAAGATCTTGACAATTTGTTTGAAAAATATCGTTCTGTACTTCCATCTAATTCACAAATATTAGATGATAAATATGCAAGGAAGACAGAAAATGCAAATGAGAAGAAAATAATTTATAAAAATCAATATATAAAATATGGTTTTACATCTACAAGTACTGTGCTTTTTACATCAAATATAAATACTTCTAATTTTACAATTGTACCACAAAAATTTGAAAGTGAATATTTTTATACATACATATTAGTATTATATAAAAAAATATTACTAAATAAATTAAATTATGATTTCAAATCAAAATTTAAAAAGGCAGAGGAAGGGCTAATAAATTTTACAAAACAAATATGGATACAAGATATAACTAATGAAGAATTTGGAAAAAAATTAGAATCAGCTTGGATGGAAAATTTAGGAATAGAAACAACATATTCAAAGATAAAGAATGAATATGATGTATCATATAAAAAACATAATGTTGAAGAGTTAAGTAAAAATAATAAAATAACTAGAGTTGTGGTTATTACAATATTAGTTGTTAATATTTTGACAATATTGTATGTAAGCTTAAAATAGAATATTGTTTATTGAAGATATATATTTTTCTTTGATAAAAAATATATATCTTCATTCATAATAAAATAAAAGTAGGAGGACGGAATGAAGATTACAACAGGCATAGATATAATAGAAGTTAATAGAATAAAGAATTCTATAGAGGAGTTAGGGAACTCCTTTTTAAATAGAATTTATACTCAAAAAGAAATAGATTATTGTAATAAATCAGGAGAAGCAATAAAGTATCAGCACTTTGCTGCACGATTTGCTGCAAAAGAAGCAATTTTCAAAGCTATTTCGGAATTTATTCATGGCCGAGAAGATGCTTTGTGGAAGAACATAGAAATAATGAATATAGAAGGTGGAAAGCCTGTAATAAATGTGGATAAACTAAAGAATAATATTGAGAAATCTGCAGATAATTTAAAATTAGAAAGCATAGATGTTAGTATTTCGCATATAAAAGATTATGCTGTGGCTAGTGTGGTTGCAGTATTTAACTAATTATTGGAAAAAGTTTTAGAAAATACTATTTATAGATTGAAATATACATTGGTTGGTAGAATAAGATGTAACAATTTTCTAGAGCTAAGTAAGTTTGAATGGAGGTTATTATGGAACTTTTCGATTCACATGCACATTATAATGATGACAAGTTTGATGAAGATAGAGAAGAAGTAATAGAGTCAATATATAATTCTGGTGTAACTAAATTAATCAATGCTGGATACAGTTTAGAATCTTCGATTTATGCATTACAAATTGCCAAAAACTATAGTTGGATGTATACTATTTCAGGTATTTCGCCCAATGATATTCCAGCTTCTATAGAAGAAATCGAAATACAATTAAACAAATTAGTAGAAATTATAAAAAACGAAAGAAATAATAAAAAAATCGTAGCAATAGGAGAAATAGGATTAGACTACTACTGGGAAAAAAATATTGAGAGAAGAAATATTCAAAAAGATACTTTTATAAAACAGATAGAAATTGCAAACAATCTTGAGTTACCAATTGTAATTCATACAAGAGAAGCAGTAATGGATACTTTAGAAATTTTAAAAGAACATCAAGTTATAAAAAAAGGAGTATTTCATTGTTGCCCATTAAATAGAGAATTAGTAAAAGAAGCAATTAAATTAGGTTACTATATATCATTTGCAGGACCAATTACGTTTAAAAACTCTAAAAATGCTAATGAAATTATAGAATTAGTACCACTAGATAGAATGTTAATTGAAACAGATAGTCCATACCTTTCTCCAGAGCCTAATAGAGGAAAGAGAAATGATTCTAGGAATGTTAGATTTATTGCAGAGAAGATTGCTAGTGCAAGGCAAATGCCTGTGGATGAAATTGCCAAAATTACGTATGAAAATGCTTGTAGAGTGTTTGAAATTAAGTGAAATGGAATTTAAGTATAATTAAAAGTAACAATTAAGAGAAGGTATATATTTCTTTATTTATGTTTCCGTTCCCCCAACGGCATAACAATCTGTAGTAAAAATTACAATGGTTTACTACCTAATTCTACCTTTAAGAAAAAACAAGTTTTTTCTTAAAGAGTAATTTTTCCACAGATTGTAATTTGTTGGTCCCCACCTTAAGAACTTCAACATAAATAAAGAAATATATACCTTCTCTTAATTTTAAAACTTAGTATTGATTCCTATTTTAAATTCCTAATTGCCTCAATTCTGTCATCTATAGATGGGTGAGTCGACAACAAGCTTGTTTTCTTTTTCTTACCATCTTTCAAATTAGATTTAAAAGGGTCTGAAATATACATATGAGCAGTAGAATTATTTGCAGTTTTTAATGTATGTGTGTCTGCATCTAGTTTTTGTAAAGCTGAAATTAAGCCATCTGGATTTCTAGTAAGTTCAACGGCACTAGCATCAGCTAAGAACTCTCTACGTCTAGATAATGCTAATTGCATAAGTTTACCAAATATTGGAGCTAATATTAAGCATATAAGACCAATTAGCATTAGTATTGGATTAGCATTCCTGTCATTATCGCTATCTCTGCTTCCACCCCAGAACAAAGCACGGCTAACCCAGTCTGTTAAGATTACCATAAAACCTACCATTACGCTAACAACAGCAGATAATCGTATATCATAGTTTTTTATATGAGATAATTCATGTGCTATAACACCTTCAAGCTCGTAATAATCCATAATATCTAGCAATCCAGTTGTAACGCAAATTACGGCATTTTGTGGATTTCTGCCTGTCGCAAAAGCATTTGGTTGAGGGTCATCGACAACATACAATTTAGGTCTATCTGATAAACCTGATGATACCATTAGGCCATCAAGAATATTATTTAATTTTTCATACTGCTCAGGCGAAGCGGGATGAGCTTTATTTATAGATAAAACTATTTTATCACTATAATAGTATGAAGCCCAAGCAGAACCTATGGAAAATATCATTGCTATAATGATTGACATGACACCTAAGTCAAACGCCATACATATATAATATATAATTAAAGCAATTACTACTATAAATAACGATACTATCAAACCTGTTTTTATTTTATTGTTTCTAATATCTTCATACATATTTTGTACCAATCCTTTTAATATATAATATAGCCACAAATTATTAAAAAGTATGTAATAATAAGTTTGTATTAAGTAAACAAGATTATAACTTACTTTTATAATAGTGTGGCCATTTAGTTATAAATTATTTATTAAAATCTACTTTAACATTTTGCCTAGCTTCTTGGTTGTCTACTTCAAATAAATTCTCTGATTTAAAATTAAATACTGATGCTATAACATTAGAAGGAAATGTCTCTAGCTTAATGTTGTACCTTGTTACAGTATCGTTATAAAATTGTCTTGAATAAGATATTTTATTTTCAGTATTTGTTAATTCTGTCTGTAATTCACTAAAATTTTGATTTGCTTTTAAATCAGGGTAGTTTTCAGCAACAGCCATAATTGTTTTTAAAGATTCAGATAATTGATTATCTAATTTAGCTTTTTCGTCAACAGTCTTAGCTTCTGCCCAAGAAGAACGTAAATCTGTAACTTTAGTTAAAACATCAGCTTCATGTTCCATATATCCTTTTACTGTTTCCACTAAATTTGGAATTAAATCAAATCTTCTTTGTAATTGCACATCAATTTGACTCCATGCGTTTTTAACTCTTTGGCGCATTGTTACTAAGCTATTGTACATTGCGATTATTGCTATAATAATTATTACAACTATTGCTAATATAATCCACCACATAAAATTCTCCTCCTTAAATATAATATATGAATATAATAACATATTACTAATTATTATACAACAATTATAATAAATATATGTGAACTTATTGTGAAAAAACAAAAAAATATTAGTAATATTTTTTGTACAAGCTGAATATAATAGTAATATAAGGTTTTAAAGGAATATTATAGAAAAAGAAAAAACAAGAAACAGCTAATTTAGGCCATTTTAGAGAGTAAGCCAAAATTTGACAAAAGAAAATTATTATGGTACAATTAAGATGTTGCTTTTAAAGGAGGGAACAAATTTCGTATGAAAAATGATGATAAGGCGTCAATATCGCTGAAAAAAATAGTATGTATAAGCATTATACTTATATTCTTACTTAGTGTTGGCGTAATGGCAGGTAATGTCAAGGTAAATAATGTAAAAATTGTTCTATCAAGCGGATATGAGATGGATGTTTTTACAACTAAGACAAGTGTCAAAGATATTTTAGACGAAAATCACATTGTATTATTAGAGGATGAAAAGGTAACACCAGACACAACAGAAGAACTATCTGATAATAACACAATTATAATATCAAAAGAAACAGAAAATGTTGAGGTTTTTGAAAAAGTTGAAAAATCTTCAGAAGTTTCTACAGAAGATATATTAGATAATTATTCAAAGATTATAGAAAAAATAATTGTTGAAAAAGAAACAATACCTTATGAAACTATAACAAAAGACGTTACAACAGGAAGTGGAACAAAACAAGATAGAGTTATACAAGAAGGCGAAAACGGAATAAAAGAAGTAACATATAAGGTAAAATACCAAAATGGTGAAGAAATAGAAAAAACAGAAATTAAATCAGAGGTTATAAAAGAGCCTGTTGATAAAATTGTAGAAATAAGAACAAAACAAATTACTACAAGAAGTAGTTCAAAAACAACTTATAGTGGTGGCAAATGGACATATTCTGACAGTGAATTAGATTTATTATGTGCAATAACAGCACAAGAGTGTAGTTCAAGTTATGAAGGTGCATTAGCAGTTATAACAACAGCATGTAATAGAACTGTAAGTAGTAGTTGGAAAAGTTATGGTTCTGATCCACTAAGCCAATATATGGCACCTAGTCAATTCTGTTATTCAATAGATAATCATTGGAGAAAGAGGTTAAATGGAAATTATCCATCATATGTTAAACAAGCTGTTTTAGATGCGTTAAATGGTAAAAGAAATCACACATATTTATCATTTAGAGCTGCAGGATACCATTCAGGAGAAATAATAGGTGGAAATGTATATTTCAACTCATTATAGAAATTAAATAATAACAAAATTAAAAGGAGATGGGAAACTATCTCCTTTAGTGATATATAGAAAGTATATATATTGTATGCTATTAAAATACTTATTTGTAAAATTTATAACTTATTGTGTAGATAGCAAATATCAAAAAATTTAAGATTAATGTACATACTTGTAAAACAGGTTTTGTAGGAAAGGGAGTAATATATGAAATTAGTATCATGGAATGTTAATGGATTGAGAGCAGTTATAAATAAAGGTTTTGAAGAATTTTTTAAAGAAGCAGATGCAGACATTTTTTGTATACAAGAAACAAAAATGCAGGAGGACCAAATAGACGATAAAATAAGAGAAATATTTAAAGGATATAATACATATTGGAACAGTGCTGAGAAAAAAGGATATTCGGGAACAGCTATTATAACAAAAAACATACCATTAAACATTAAATTTGGAATCGGAATAGAAGAGCATGATAAAGAAGGAAGAGTAATTACATTAGAATTTGATAAATTTTATATGGTAAACTGCTATACGCCAAATTCCAAGAGAGAATTAGAAAGATTAGATTATAGAATGGTTTGGGAAGATGCTTTTAGAAATTATCTTTTAGAACTTAACAAGAAAAAGCCTGTTATCGTTTGCGGAGACTTAAATGTGGCTCATAAAGAAATAGACCTAAAAAATCCAAAAAATAATAGGAAAAATGCAGGATTTACTGATGAAGAAAGAGAAAAAATTACAGAATTATTGAACGCAGGATTTACCGACACCTTTAGGTATTTATATCCAGACAAAACTGATACATATACGTGGTGGTCATATATGTTTAAAGCAAGAGAAAAGAATGCAGGTTGGAGAATAGATTATTTTATAGTTTCAAATAGCATTAAAGATAAAATAAAAGAAAGTTATATTTATTCTGAAGTTATGGGAAGTGACCACTGCCCAGTAGGATTGGATATAGATTTTTAGTGTAAATTGGAATTAGCTACTAAAGTGGCTTACAGATATAGTTTTAAATAGACTACATTTGTAAGCCACTTTAGGTTGTTATATTATAAAAATCAAACAAAAGATAAAAACTTAACCATTTCCATTAAGTATTTGAGCAAAGTTGTTCTTTGTATAAGATTCAAGTCGATTAATAGAATTAGACAAACTTTTATATGAGAAATCCATTTTTGCATCTAATGTTGATGAGGCATCATCAATTCTATAATCCATTCTCTCTATTAAAGAAGTAGCAGTGTCATCAATTTTCTTGTTAAGAGATTCGTTAACATCGTCGATTTTCTTGTTAAGAGATTCGTTAACATCGTCGATTTTCTTATTAAGAGATTCGTTAACATCGTCGATTTTCTTATTAAGAGATTCGTTAACATCGTCGATTTTCTTATTAAGAGATTCGTTAACGTCGTCAATTTTCTTATTAAGAGATTCGTTAACGTCGTCGATTTTCTTATTAAGAGATTCGTTAACGTCGTCGATTTTCTTATTAAGAGATTCGTTAACGTCATCGATTTTCTTATTAAGAGATTCATTAACATCGTCTATCCTTTTGTTAAGTTCGATAACAGCATCATCAATTCTCTTGTTAAGCACATTAAAAACATTATCGATTTTATCGTTAAGAGTTTTATGTACAAAATCAATCTTTGTGTCTAAAGCATCCATTTTAGTATTCATTTCGTTTAATTTTGATAATATAAGAGTTAGAGTTTCTTGTTCCATCAGGGTCACCTCCTTTTAAATTTAATATCAAAAGTATAACATACTTTTGCACTTTAAACAAGAAAAATCGTCTGACAAAATTCGACACTCAGGACTCATAATTAATAAAAATTTAATAATTATACACTTTTTTCTTAATAAAATTATGCTATACTATTTTTAGTATAAGCAAAAAGCTTTGGATTTCTATATAATTAAAGAAAATAATATGATATAATAGTTATGTAGCTATTTTTACGAAAAGGGGAAAAAATTCTATGTACAATATTTTAGTTTGTGATGATGATAAAGAAATAGTAAAAGCAATTGAAATTTATTTAAGTAAAGAAGGATATAACATATTAAAAGCTTATGATGGGTATGAGGCACTTGAAATATTAAAAAATAATGATGATATTCAACTTATTATATTAGATATAATGATGCCAAAGTTAGATGGAATTGAAACTGCAAATATTATAAGACAGGACAAATCAATTCCAATTATAATGCTATCTGCAAAATCTGAAGATTATGATAAAATAGCAGGACTAAACAATGGAGCAGATGATTATGTTACAAAACCTTTTAACCCATTGGAACTTATAGCAAGAGTTAACTCGCAAATACGTAGATACACAAGTTTAGGCTCTATGGTAAAAAAAGAAGAGAATAATGAAGATATATACAAATCTGGAGATTTAATAATAAATGATGCAACAAAAACAGTAGAAGTTGACGGTAAGGATGTTAAGTTAACTCCAACAGAATATAATATACTTAAATTTTTAACCAAAAATAAAGGAATAGTGTACTCAATTGAACAAATTTATGAAAATGTGTGGGAAGAGGAAAGCTATGGCGCAGAAAATATTATAGCTGTACATATAAGACACATTAGAGAAAAAATAGAAATAAACCCAAGAGAACCCAAATATTTAAAAGTTATTTGGGGGATTGGGTATAAGATTGAGAAGTTATAAAACTTTGTTTAACATTTTGTAAACTTGTTGGCTCTACCTTAATACTACATTAAAACTAAAAAAGTATACACTCTTCAAAAGAGAAATAATTTGGAGAAAGGAGAAATTAATTATGTATAATAGCAAAATTTGCTGGCCGAGAGTACTAAAGAATATAGTATATGTAGTTGCACCAATTATTCTAGCAATATTGATACTTATGATAGTTTGCCTATCATACCCGATGGAGAGAGAAGCTATAAATAACAGAGAAAATTTCTTAAATACTAGAGTATTTGCAGAGCAATATGCTACAGAAATAATTAGTGCATTTAGCTCTGTTAAGAACTTCCAGCAAGATGATTATTCTACAGTTAGGCATGACATTTATATAACTGAAGGAAATGTTGCAGGAAATGATCAAGTTAATAAAATTTACTATTTTTATGATTACTATGGAAGTAATGTAAAATGGCTCATAATAGATAAAGAAAACAAAGAAGCATTTACAAATATAGATTATGCAATAGGCAGTACAACATTAGATGAAGTAAAAGAGCAAATTAGTTCTGAAGGGATATATTGGAACTATGAAAACTCCAATTTAGAAACATCAATAAATAAACTTCAAAATGTGAATTATGTGGATAGTAGAATCGAAGAAAATACCGAAAATGCAAATAATTATATAATCTATTCATCTTTATTAGAACCGTTAGAATATCCAGATGGAATATATCAATCTCAAATTTTATATAATATTCTTTTAGTAATTACTCCAAACGCAATGTATTTAATTCCAGTATTAGTTATAATACTTATTGCCTTTATACCTGTTGCAGTTATGGGTGTCGGCAAGAAAAAGGGAGTAGAAGGAATAACACTTAATTGGTTTGATAAAATATTAATCGAAATAGCGTTTTTTATAGCACTATTTATTGGCGCTATAGGATTATTGTTCATGAGCATAATATCAAGTGTGAATGATATGCTAACATTTATTGTGGGAATAACATTTGTAGGAGTTGGCATCCTTATAATATATCTTGCGTGCATATTATTCTTCGAGACAGTTATAAAAAGATTAAAAACACATACATTTATTAAGACTACATTTGCTTACTGGTTGTATAAAAAAATAAAGAACTTTTCTCAAAATATGAAAATTACAAGTAACTTTATAGTGTATTTTACAATATATTTAGTTGCCAATGTAATTTCACTAGGAATATTATTCGCTCAGCCCCTTGCTGGTATTATACTTCTTATACTAGTAAATATATATGCATATAAACTAATTTCAGACAGGATAAAAAGCTATAATAAAGTAAAGCAGGCAATCAATGATTTATATAGTGGAAAAACAGACATACAATTAAACGAAAACGATTTTTCTAAAGAAGATAAAGCTACGTCTAAAGAAATAAATGATATAGCAGGAGGACTTTCTAACGCTATAAATGAAAGACTAAAAAGCGAAAGACTAAAAACAGAGCTTATAACAAATGTATCACATGATATAAAAACACCACTTACTTCAATAATTAACTATGTTGACTTGTTAAAGAAAGAAAACATAGAGGGAGAAAAAGCAAACGAATATCTTGGTATATTAGATAATAAGTCACAAAGATTAAAGAAATTAACAGAAGACTTAGTAGAAGCTTCAAAAGCATCTTCAGGAGCAATAAAATTAAATATGGAAAAACTAAATGTAAACGAACTTATAAAGCAAATATCTGGAGAATTTCAAGATAAATTTCAAGCTCATAAGTTAGAAGAAATAATTAGTTTCCCAGAGGAAGAGGCATATATAGAAGCAGATAGCAGATATCTATATAGAGTATTAGAAAATATGTATTCAAATATTTCAAAATATGCATTAGAAGGCACACGAGTATATATAGACATAGTAGATGAAGATAATAAAATATATATTAAACTAAAAAATGTATCTAAACAAAAACTAAACATAAGTGCCGATGAATTAATGCAAAGATTTGTTAGAGGAGAAGCTTCAAGAAACACAGAAGGAAGTGGACTTGGGTTATCTATAGCAAGAAGCTTAACAGAGCTTCAAAAAGGTAAATTTAACATTTATTTAGATGGAGATTTGTTTAAGGTAACTATAGAATTTGAAAAGAAGTAAGTAGTTTAGTTGGAAAATAAATAAGTATTAGAAAAGGTGACAAACCAACTTTGAGAGAAAAAATTGACTTGATATACTAATTAAAGATTGTAAATTAAGTCTACAGAACTTTGTTGTCTATGACAATAGGAAGAGGAATATTGAATAATGAACTGAACCAAAGGAGTTAAACACTTTTGGGTTCAGTTCATTTTAGGATTATTTTGCTCTAGCAATTAAAAAGGATAGCTAATCAATTCAAGAAACATATCAAAATATATGTCTATACTTTTTGCAAGTTTTCCTGCTTTCATTAAATCTCTTATTTCATCTACAGTAGCCCACTTTACATCAGAAACTTCTTCTTTTTGTAGTACAATGTCAGAAATATCAATATCTTGTTTTATAAGCCATACATCTACAAAATCGTATTTCCTTTTGAAAGATAGCATAAACTCAATATTTGCTGGGTCGAAAGAAATGCCAAGCTCTTCTTTACACTCTCTTAAAGCTGCTTGAAAAGTAGTTTCTCCAGCATCTACTGCACCACCTGTTTGAGACCACATATTTGGAAAATTCTTCTTGTTAGGTGATCTTTTTTGAATTAAAAATTCTCCTTTACTATTCATAATCCAGGTATGGACAGATTGACGATATTCACCGTCTACTTTTTCTTGTCGTTCAGCAGTTTTGTTCAGGCTTTGTCTTTTGTTATTTAGTTTGTCTACCAATTCCATAAATACTCACAATCCTTTCTTGAAAATAAAATTGGTTGAAAAATTATAAATTTTCTTCAACCTTCATTTCCTCAATATTTTTATCTATTATATAGCAAAATAAATAAAAGCGTCAAGTGAAAAGTTAAATGCAATTCTGTAAAGTAATTGCATTTTGTACAATTAAATGAAATAAATAAAAGTAAAGAGAATAATAATAAAATGATTGACACGGGAATTTGACAGTTAATTAAATAAAAAATCGATGTAAGCATTGAAAGTGCTTAATTTTTTTGTCAATTTTTTCTT
>CALXVA010000004.1 GCA_944391835.1 uncultured Clostridia bacterium
TATATTGCAGGTATGACAGACAAGTTTGCAATCGATACGTATAGTGAAATAATTGGGTTTTAAATTAGCAAAAGGTGCCGGGCTTAAATTGTAAAAAGTTTTAATTATGTTACTTTTTTACAATTTAAGCCCGGCACCTTTTGCTAATTTTGCTAAAGTTTGTATTCTACAGGTTTATTTTCTTTTAAACTTTCCTGTACATCTAATATTCTTTGGTTTGAAGAGCCTCTAAATTTAAGTTTTAAATCTTTTTTGTCTTCTTCAAATTTACCATCTACTACTACATCTATGTATTTTAATAATTCTTTTGTAGTTTCACTTTGTTTTGCCATTTTTCCTACTACGTCTTTTTCAAAATCAAATCCCGTATAGCACCAAATTTTTTTATCTGGAAATTTTTCTTTCGCTTTTTTTACAAGTGGTAATAGTCCCTCTTGGTTTGCTGGCTCTAATGGCTCTCCTCCAAGCAATGTAAGTCCTGAAATATAATCGTGGTCTAAGTCTTTTAGCACTTCCTCTTCTTGCTTTTCTGTAAATTTGTTTCCATAGTTAAAGTCCCACGCACACTCGTTAAAACATCCTTTGCAATGATGGTTGCATCCACTAACAAATACGGAAACTCTAACCCCTTCTCCATTTGCCACATCTATTCTCTTTATATCTGCATAGTTCATTATATTTTCCTCCTTGCCTAACTCTGCTAGTTCAGCCTCTATCTCACTGCTCTTAAAGAATTGACGTTTTGACTAGGCAAACGAACTAGAAAACCAGAAGCGTACTTTGTGTACGCTGAGGATTTTCGACGTGACGTTTAACACAGCCAAAACACAATTATTTATGAGCTTCTATAAGTGCATAACTCTTTGCTTAATTTCCTTAGTCTTTCCTGTATTCCAGAAATTTTCTCCTAAATATCCACAAGTTCTTCTAACAACTGTCATTTTTGAATGGTCTTTATTTCCACAGTTTGGGCATTCCCACTCATTATCATCATTGATGATTATTTCACCATCAAATCCACATACATGGCAGTAGTCTGATTTTGTGTTGAATTCTGCATATTGAATGTTATCATATATGAATTTTACTACTGTCTCTAGTGCATCTATGTTCTTTTCCATATTTGGTATTTCTATATAAGAAATTGCTCCACCTGAAGATATCTTTTGGAATTCGCTTTCAAATGATAGTTTTTCAAATGCATCTATTCTTTCTCTTACATCTACATGATATGAATTTGTATAATATCCTTTATCAGTTACATCTTTTATTGTTCCAAATCTTTCTTTATCTATTCTTGCAAATTTGTAGCACAAGCTTTCTGCTGGTGTTCCATATAGTGCAAATCCTATATTTGTTTCTTTTTTCCATCTATCTGTTGTTTCTCTTAAATGTTTCATTACTCTTAATGCAAAGTCATGTCCTTCTGGAGTTGTGTGTGATACACCTTTCATTAGTTTTGTCATTTCATATATTCCTATATATCCTAATGAAATTGTTGAATATCCACCGTATAATAATTTGTCTATCTTCTCTCCTTTTGGTAACCTTGCTATTGCTCCATATTGCCAATGTATTGGGCTTATGTCTGAATGTGTTCCAACTAGTGCATAATGTCTGCACATTAGAGCTTCTTTGCAAAGTTCTAGTCTTTCATCTAGTAGTTTCCAGAATTTTTCTTCGTCTCCATCTGCTATAATTGCTATTTGTGGTAAGTTTATACTTACAACACCTTGATTAAATCTTCCTTCGAATTTGTAATTTCCGTTTTCATCTTTCCAAGGTGATAGGAAACTTCTACATCCCATTGGGCTAAATACATTACCTTCATAGTTCTCTCTCATCTTTTTAGCTGAGATATAGTCTGGGTACATTCTTTTTGCTGAGCACTTAACAGCAAGTCTTGTTAGATAATCATATTCTCCACCAGTTAAGTTATTGAATTCATCTAGTACATAAACAAGTTTTGGGAAAGCTGGTGTTACATATACTCCGGCTTCGTTTTTTATTCCTTCATATCTTTGTCTTAATACTTCTTCTATTATCATTGCATTTTCTTTTATGTATGGGTCATCTTTTTCTAGATGTAGGAATAATGTTACGAATGGAGATTGTCCATTTGTTGTCATTAATGTATTTATTTGATATTGTATAGTTTGTACACCTGATTTTAGTTCTGCTTTTACTCTCTCTTGTACTAAATCTTCTATAATTTTTTCATCTAGTTTGCCTTTGTATTTTTCTTCTATTTGTTTTTTGAATTTATCATAGCTTTTTCTTAGATATTTTCCTAGATGAATCATATCAACAGATTGTCCACCATATTGGTTACTTGCAACTGCTGCAATTATTTGTGTAGTTACTGTACATGCAACTTGGAAACTCTTTGGGCTTTCTATCATTTTTCCGTTCATTACTGTTCCATTATCTAACATATCTCCTATATTTATTAAGCAACAGTTAAATATAGGTTGTACAAAGTAATCTGCATCGTGGAAATGTAAAACACCTTCAGCGTCTGCTTTTGCTATTTTTTCTGGTAGTAAAAGTCTTCTTGTTAAATCTCTTGATACTTCGCCTGCTATATAATCTCTTTGTGTTGATGCAAGCATAGTATTTTTGTTTGAATTCTCCTCTGCTAATTCTTTATTATCATTTCTAATGATTCCAAGTATTGTTTCGTCTGTAGTATTTTGTTTTCTTACTAGTGCTCTTGTATATCTATATACAATGTATTTTTTTGCAAGCTCATATTTGCCTTCTTCCATTAATTTTTCTTCAATTATATCTTGTATATCTTCTACGAGCATTCTTTTTTTATTTAATTCTTCTATATAATTTATAATTTCTTTTATATTTTCTTTTGATGCTCTTTCTGATGCTTTTACCTCCTTATTAGCTTTTTCTATAGCTATTTGGATTTTTGCTCTATCATAATCTACAGCTCTACCATCTCTTTTAATGACTTTCATTTTACATTTCCTCCCCCTGTTTTATTTATGAACTTATTATATTCCTTTTTTTATTTTTTTCTGTTGCAAATGCCACATATTATGCAAGTTGAATTTTTCGACTTTTTTTGCTTTAGAGCGAGTAGCTTTCTTTATTTAAAATTTAAATATTACATTTTTGTTACATTTTTTTTGCCTAATTTTATTGCTTTTGAAGCTTGTTTCCTTTATAATAGTTTTATGTTTATACGACATAATAAGTGCTTAAAAGTGTTTATTATCTATACTTCCAAGGAAATGTATGTTGTAGAATTTTGTTAAGGTTATAGTTCTAGCTTAATTATAAAAATGTTCTTCTTAAGGAAGTGATTTTAAAATGGCAAGTGATTTTAATATTGATACTTTTATTTACAATTTTTCATCTAATTGTAAAAAAGTACAGAAAAAAACTTTCTCAAAAAATCAAATAATTACTACCTATATACAAAAGCGTAATCAATTATTCATTTTAGTAAATCGGAAAGGCTGATTTAGTAAGGTATGATTTAAATGGAAACCGAACAATAGTAGAGCATTTTTCTAAAAATGCTTTATTTGGTGAAGTTTTTTACAAAGTTACAACTAATAACGAATTATTAGTTGAAGCAAAATCTAATTGTACGGTGCTTTTATATATATATGATAATTTAAATCATCAATGTGATAAAAATTGCAAATTTCATAATACTTTAGCTGAGCATTTACCAGAATTAATATTGAATAAACT
The DNA here is from genome assembly GCA_944391835.1 of uncultured Clostridia bacterium. Classification (GTDB taxonomy): domain Bacteria; phylum Bacillota; class Clostridia; order TANB77; family CAG-508; genus CALXVA01. Next base: position 3,718 of record CALXVA010000004.1, read on the forward strand.
TACCCAATTAAATACACGAATTGAACTTCTAACGCAAAGAACTACTCGTGATAAATTATTGATGTATTTTTCTCTTATATCCACTCGAGAGCTTTCTAAGACTTTTGAACTTCCTTTATCTTTAACAGATTTAGCTGATTATTTAAATGTTGATAGAAGTGCTATGATGAGAGAACTGAAATTGCTTAAAGAAGATGGATTAGTTGATAAAATAGGAAATAGGATTATACTATTGTATGAATAGTACAATCCTATTTTTGCTATACAACAAGGTTAAATTCCCTTAGGCCGTGCGTATTTGCGAAGCAAAACGCATATATGGCCAAGCCACTTTTCTTATTTGTTAAGTAAATATACTCCTAAATTTAAGTAAGCTGCAAATGTGCACCACAATAAGTATGGAATTTGAAGATATGCAGATAATTGGTTCTTTTTATAGAAATCAATTATCATTTTTATAACTAATATTATTAGAAGTAATAGCCAAATAAATGCAAATAATCTCCATTTAAAAATAAAAAATGCAATTGGCCATAGTAGATTTACAAATAATTGTAAATAATATATTGTATTTATATTTTTATTTACTAAGTCTTTTGAAGCTATTATTCCATAAGATACTCCCATTAGTATATATAGCACTGTCCAGACTATACCAAATATAAAGCCTGGTGGTGAGAGTGGTGGCCTATTTAAATCATTGTAATCCATAGAGCCTGATATTAATAAAGCTACTATTCCACCTAAAATTACCGGAATTAGAATACTTTTAATCCATACCCATTTATCTTTAAGAAATTCCAAATTAAAAACCTCCTGACATATTTGTAATATTATATGAGTAAATATTGCAAATATACCTGAAGGTTCTTTATTTTTTGGAGGACTATCTTCCTCCTCCGCCACCTCCGGCCTCCGGCCACCACCGGCCACCACCAGAGAAGCCTCCGCCACCTCCGGTTGCTGATGAATATGAGCTAGAGATAGATGAACTTATAGAGCTACTAAAGCTTGTTTCAAAATTGCTGTGATACATAAAATACATATATGTAGATGTGTGTATGCTATCCAATTCATCTATATTAGGATAAATTGTTTTTAATTGTTTTAGCACTTTATCTGCTATTCCAAAGGCAGTAGCATATACTAAGTAATGCTCCCAAACTTCTATTGCTGGAATTTCTTTTTCATTTAGTAATGAAAAGTCTTCCATATACTTTTTAAGTCCTTTCCATTTTTCCTTGCTATCCACTCCCTTTTGAGTTAAGACATTGGCTCTTTTCTTAATACTACCACATATAAGTCCATTTATTAGTAGTATAATAGCTAATGGAAATGCCCAAAATAGAGTTACTATTGCAAATACATAATATACTCCCGAAAGCCCAGCATAATTAGAAAATTCTTCTTTTTGTTTTTTGTCAAACATCTTACTTTCTTTTAACTGCGATTCTATAGCTTTTAGACAACCGTTTATTAATGCTTCAACTCCTGCTGGGTGTTTCTCTATATATTGTTCTAGTGTTTTCATTTCTACTTCTGTTTTTTTCCCAAATGCTTTATATGCAAAGTCTAATATTCTTCTTTCGTCACTTTTTAAATTTGAATCTGATTCTTTTAATTTCTTTAAGTAAATTTTATCTTTGTTTTTGTCTGTTTTTTCTACTCTTAAGTCTATATAATCTTTTAATTTTAAATCTAATAAAGTTGCTGAAAATATTTTTCCAAAATGACGTGAAAATGCGTTATATGGTTCTTTTAATATGTATACAGCTTCACCCGGTGTTGTATCTTTTTCTGGTAAGTCTCTAAAATAATCTAGCTTTTGTTCTGGTACAAATTTTTTTATACTTGATAATTTTTTACCATATTTAACTGCCTTCTCTATAAATATTATACATAGTGCTAGTATAACAAAGATAACAAATGTTGCAACAACCTCGTCTTTTATTTCTTCCCACTGTCTTCTTAAATTTGCTTGATTAGCCCATTTTGTTTCTTCTTTTATTACGTCATCATATCTGTCTTCATTATATGCTCTACCCGTGCTTTCAATCATCTCAGTCGGAAATAAAACTCTAACTTCTACATATCTTCCTGCATCAAAGTTTTCTAATTGAAACTTTATTTTATCAGTATCTGTAACATATATTTCACCATTTAAATTTTCTGTGTGTCCCCACACTTTTATGTCTTCTTCACTTTCTGCATTACTTGGAAGAGTTATTGTCCCTGTTATTTTGTCTGCATCTACTTCAAAGTCTTCTCCTATAAATTGCCAATAAAGTTCTGCATAATCATTGTATTTTCCTATTGCATCTACAACTGTATATGAAATTTCATAGGTTCTTGTAGCATATCTATCATCTAAACCTACTCCCCATGCAATTTCAAAATTGCCTTTTGAATTTATTAAACCATAATAACAATTTTCTGTAACATGGTACATTTCTTCATCTATTTGTGTAAATTCTCTATTTGCTGTAATATCTTTTACTTTTACATTTTTGATAGATGTAAATTTTTCGTCGTCCATTTTAAAAGTTTTATATAATGTGTTTACATGAGAAATGTCAATGTCCCAAGTTTCTACTACATCCATGCTTCCGTCTTCGTTTACAGTAACATCAAATTTAAGTTTATCTAAATATAAACTGCTACTATCATCCGCTCTGACATAAATAGAAAATGTAGTAAGGACTAAAAGTATTATACTTATAAATAATATGATTTTTTTTAGTGTTTTACAATGCATATTTAATTCCTATTTCCCCTTTCTTAAATATTCTAATATATAATATCATGGTTTAATTTCCTCTTCAATATTTTTTAGCATTTATTTTTAAATTATTATTTCTTGATTTTGGTAATATTTTTATATTTTGAGCATATACTATTAATATAAGTTATTTAAATTAATGACTATTATTCAATTTTTTAATTTTTAGTATTGACAAGACTTTTTAATAGTTGTATAATATTTATGTTGACACATCGCGGGGTGGAGCAGTTGGCAGCTCGTTGGGCTCATAACCCAAAGGTCGTAAGTTCGAGTCTTACCCCCGCAACCACTTATACCAGCATTTTGCTGGTTTTTATTTTGCCAAAAATAAGTCTTTTTGCGGGTTGTATCAACTTCCGCTTTTTTGAAAATTTTTAAAAACTTCTCAATTTTTCTCAGTTTTTCTACCAAACTGCAACCAAAATAATATTTTTTTAGTTTTTGGTTGCAGTTACTGCATCCATCAGTTGTATCAACGTTTTTAAAGATTTTTTATACTAAAAAATTGAGTTTTTTATTTAAGTCTTTTATCAAATTCTTATATAAATATGGTAACAACCTTGTCAAAGTAATTAAACTTTAACAAGGTTTTAATTTTACCTTTCTTGATTATAATTATCTTCTTTAAATTTATCTATTACAATTGGAGTATGCTCCTCTAAATTTAGCGGTTTACTTTCTGGTAACTTAATTAAGTTTTGCTCAATATAATAATCATTTACTTTTTCTAGCTCATCTTTCTTATATTTATCAAATACTGATGTATAAGCATTTAATGTTACGCTAACGTCAGTATGACCCATTAATTTTTGCAATACTACTGGACTCATTCCAGCTTCTATTGACCTTGTTGCATAAGTATGTCTTAACTGATGAGTTGTAAATTCTTCAATTCCTATTTTCTTTAATATATTTTTTAATTGCCAATTTAATGAACTCACTCTTGCATAATGTACTACTGGTGGCTTAAATAGTAAATGTTCTTCATTTCCGGGTAAATTCCTACTAAACTGCATTTGTTCTATAATATATGGTTCTATTACTTTTGGAATAGGTAATGTTCTATTTCCTGCTTGTGTTTTAGGTGAATCACTCATTACAACTTCTCCGTCAACAAGTTTTGTTAGAGTTTTATCTACTCTAATTAAATGGTGTGCTAAGTCTATATCTCCACTATTAAGTGCTAATACCTCTCCTATACGAAATCCCATAAACAATTGCATTAAATAAGCATTTTTATAATAAATATCTTGAATACTATGTTTTGTTAGATAATCTACAAATTTTGATTCTTCATCAATAGTCATTGCTCGAATTTCTTTATCTTTCTTTATTGCCTTAGGTCTAATTACTTCAATCATTGGATTTCTAGTTATATATCCTTTATTAAAAGCATATTTAAAAGTTTGCCCAAATTGTTCATTGAACTTCTTAATAGATGAGTTACTATATTGCTTAGACATTTGATTTAAAAAAGCTTGTATCTCTTCTGCTCTAATATCACCAATATTTTTATATATAAATGGAGCTTTTGCTATAACATTTATACTTCTTAAAACTCTTTGATACTGTGCATCAGATATTAAGTTTGCATCTCTTCTATTATTTAAATTAGCAAGCATAAGGTCATATAAAGGAAGTCCATTTTTCTTAATATAAATTGGATTTTCTTTTTGATACATAATAGTGTCTAAAAATTTTTGTGCCTCTTCTTTAGTGTCAAAACTCTTACTTCTCCTAACAGATTTATTCTTCATAACATCATAATCAAAATATTGTACAAGCCATTTTTTTCTATCATTTCTAAAATATATTGTACCTTCACCATGTCCTTTTTCTTGCATTAATTTCTCCTTTCCATTTTCCAACGTAAATATGCAAGCAAAGTAACAGTTTTAGTCTTTCCTATATTTACAGAAGGAAAATCACTTCTTCTAAACAATTCATTTGTCATAGCTTCGCCCATTTTTAAATCTTCAGCGATATCTTTGACTGTTAAATTCATAAATGGATTTTCAATTTTTTCTAAAGCATATTTTATATATTCATTAGTTAAATCATCTTTACAATTATTGTTTTCATTAATAATAATTTTTATTTCTTTTGCATCTTTGTCATTTCTAGTCGAATTATGTTGTTTAGTATCAATTATTGTTGCATTAGGATTATTAAATAAATCTTCACTATTAATACAATTATCTATCAATTTCTTTTCCCCCTTTATAATTGTTTATACTTTCATAAGATACCTTTTGCTCTTTAACTTCATTTTCTCCATTAGGTTTTTGTGTATCTTTTTCAAAATCTCTTATTATCTCATTAATGTCCTTTTTTGACATTACATCGTCTTTTTTGTCAGATAATGTCGTCTTCTGCTCTTTTTCATCATTAATCTTTTCCACTTTTTGTTCATTCTCTGTGGATTGTTTTTCTTTTTCCTCTTGTTTTTGCATTTTAATTTTTTCCTCAATATAAGATTTCCTTTCATCATTTAGTCTATCTATATGTTTTATTTCCCACAATTCTGCAAATACTCTTAGCTCTTCTTCTTTTAGTTGTTCTTGCTTAGGTTGTTTATCGTTTATATATTTTAAGTTTTCAAACATTGAATCTTTCATTTTTTCATCTTGATAATGCTGATATAATCTTTCCTTAATATCCCAACCATCAATTATATATGTTCCATTATCCCAGTTGTCCGTGTCCATTTTGCTAAAATTTCCAACTCCTAATGACAAATTTCCACCTAAGGTATTACCTAAAACTTGACAAAGTCTTGCCCAACCATATTCATCATCTACATCAGGACTTCTATATTGTTTAGCATTACAATATGCAAGTACAGATTCAACAAATTCTCTATATCCATACCAGTGTAAATAAACACCTAAATTTTTAGTTCTATTACTTATTACAGCTCTATCTCCCATAATTAAAATCCTCTCTTTCTTCAAAATCATAATCTGCCTTTGAGTTTTCTATAAATTCTTGTTGTTCTTTTGCTAAAAATTCTTGTTCCATTTTCGTTAAATCTTCTGCTGTATATTCTTGAAATAAATCCTCTTCCATAGCTTTATAAAACTTTTCTAATTCTTCTAACTCTTTTAAATCTATTTTTTTATCTTTCATACTTAAATTACCTCACTTTTTCAATCCATTTTTCTTCTTTTCTTAGTTCATCATTAGCTTTTATTGACGTAAAAATATCTTGGTCGACATATTCACTGTCAGCTACGTCAACTATTTCTGCTTTATCTTTAGTGACTGTATAAGCTAAACAATCACTTAAATATCCTAACTCAACTAAATCTTTTGCTCTTTCAAAAAATGGTCTGTCTGTTGTAGCAAGAAAAGCTCTAGTCGAACCAGTATCAATACATCTATTTTTTATGTATCCACCAATTTGTCTATGACTCATATTAATAAAAGTATTAGGTACTTCTTGAAATAATCTAATATTATTTATAGCTGATGTAAGAACAAGACAAGAGTAATGATTTGAATGTTTAATGTCATACATTATTCTAGCTAAATCATTTCTTGAATTTATTTTTTTATGCATTAAAGGATCATCTTTAATTAATTCCTGTGAATCTAAATTAGGTATAGATTCTATATTAATGTTGTTAATTGCCTTTAATGTATTTTTTTCTATGTCTTTCTCTATCCAACTATAAGTTCCATGGTCTACTATAATATGCCCTTTAAATCCTTTTATATTTTCATCTATTTCTTGTGTTACCCACATATCATTTATACTAGCTTTTGCATTTCCAGAAGGGTGATTATGTTGTAGATAATATCCGTTTGCTCCAAGTCTATACATCCTCCTAGAAATATTTTGATAACCTTTTATATTTTTTTGAAAAGCAGTTTTAGCCTTGACTTTAAAAATGTCACAACTATTAGGAAGTCTTGAAGTTATAGTTTCATAATTTACTATATTGTTATCTCTCATATAAATAATTCTAAAAGTTTCATACTTAGGATTTCTAAATGTTTGACATACCCTTACTAAATCTTCTCTAGAATTAATTTTTATATCTCTTAAATTTATGTATTTTTTCATCTTCTCATCACTTTCTTCTGGAATTGCATTATATAGAGTAATTATCTGATTTTTATTTAGACTTACTCTTTGCATTCGTCATTATTTTCCTCTAATAATTTTTCATATAGATAGTTAATTAAAATACTTTCCATATATTCAATATTTTCAATATTAGTAGCTTTCTTTAAATCCTCTATATTAAAATTGTAATAATACTTAAGTATCAATAATTGATAACCTATAAACATATATTTTTTCATATGATGTAAAACAACTCTAAGATTTGTATAATAAAAAATCATTTCATTTAGTTTGTAATCTACTGATTGCATAAACTCTAATTTATTAATATTGTAATCGCCTAAGAAATCTAAGCTTTCTAATTTATTAGGCTCTATTGTTTTACTTTCAGGCTTTACTTTTCCACTGACTAATTTTTGTTCTCTTAACTTAATTAAATTAGGTAAATCCTTATAATACTTAAGATATTCTTTTATTCTTTCCCTAGTTATAGATATAGGTTGTTTCTTATATTCAGAAAACCAAGGAATTACTTTTGCTATATCTGCGTATTTACTTTGTTGTTTTTCATCATCTCTTTTGTAATGCTTTGCTTGTTCCATTACAGACTTTATAATTTCATCTTTAGTAATTTTCTTTTTCGGAGATGTATCATTTAAATTTTGCTCATCACTAATTGTTCCTTTAGACTCTGCATGAATTACTTTGTCTAAAAATCTTTCATCATTAGTTTGTTCTTTGTAGATAAAATTTAGATTCTCTTTTTCTAATGAATCCTCTTTACTCATATTCATTCTTTAATCACCAAAAAATCCTTTCTGCTTAAATTTTGGATATCGTCATATCCAGTAGTTCGAACTTGACTAAATTATAGTAGGAAAAAGGTAAAAATGCTGATTTGGTGCATCTTTACTTACATTTTGATTTTAAATGCGTAATAAGAATTATTTATGTGCATGTTTCGTGCATCTATGTGCATCTATAAAAAAGCACAAAAAAAGAACGGAACTTTAATTTTCCGTTCTAATTTAATTTATAGTAATGATATAATTTATATTGTAGATACCAAGTGGATATATATCCTTAATTTATAGTGGATTTCGTTTATGTAGAAATTACTAATTTAGAGCTGAGCAAACCTTAGAGTTTTCAATGAAATATTATCCTAAAGGATACGCAAACATAATCTTACACTACTACACAGAAAGAGTGGTATCCACAGCAATTAATAAAGGGGTAGATTATATCTATCCCTTAACTAATTTTAACTAAAATACTCAATTTTCCCTGATTTTCTCATTATAGTTGTGTTGATTCTTCCAGTTTTTAAATCAATATCATGTATAACATTTTTAGCATAATCTACTTTTTCATCGTATTCAGCAGAGTTCATAATCTTAATTGTTAGTTTTTTATATTCTTTACCATATTGGACTGAATATCTATTAACTTCATCTACTATTTGTTTATCTATTTTCCAATAATTATTAATTTTATTTGTATCAAATTCAATAACTATTTCATTTTTCATAACCAATAAATTTGTATCTTTACTGAATCTATTTTTTATATAATCTGTTAATTGCTTTTCGGTCTTATAGCCAAATGATTTATTTATATAATCTTCAATTTCTTTGTAGTGTATATTTATATTATATATTTTTTCATTAAAAATATATACTGCTTCTGCTAGATATTGTTCAAAGTTTTCCCTTATATTATATTTACTATTTAATATTTTTAATAATTCACTATTTAATGAATCTACTCGATATAAATTATCACTTTTCGTTTTTAAGTGATAATTCTCAGTAATTGCATATAATGTAAATATTATTATGCTTTCATTGTCTGTTTCACTTTGTAAATTATCTTTTGATAATAAGGATAATATCATTTTGTTAGTTACATCAACAACATAGTCACTATCAAACATATCATCTACATTTTCTTTATATTTGTATTGATTGATTATATCTAGCATCAATCCTATTACATCTTTATAATGATTATATTCAATATATTTAATATATTCAGGATCTAATATATTCTTTATATTATTTTTAACGAATCTTGCAAATCTTTTTTCAATTGGAGTAGGTCCTCTATGTTTTACAACATCTTTTACATTTTTCATGCTATCTTTTTCTTTTTCAAATTCTTTTTCTTTTGAATATCCGATTTTAAAACTTCCAAAAAACCTATCTGAAAACATTTTTGTCTTAGCTAAAGCAATAGTCAAATCTCTATTTCTTTCTATATATTCATCCGGAATATCTTCAGAAAGAATAAAGTTATCATCAATTTCATCTTCATCTAGTTCATCATTTTCATTATCCTTTATAGTCATTCTAAATAATTTATTAATTTTTTCTTGCTCTGTATATTCCTCTTTAGTTAATGGTATAACTCTTTGTATTAATTCAACTGCTTCTCTATATTGATTTGTATTATCATAATTTAACTTAATATTGTTTAATTTGTAATCTTCCTTAATCTTTCTATATTCTCTTAAAATATTATAATCAATGTACCAACCAATTATCTTTTCTTCTTTATTATCATAATTTAATGTAATATCAAATATGTTGTTAATTTTTTCTAAGTCCATATTTATTTTTATTGTATTGTTTTCAATGATATAATCTACTTGGTTATTTTCAATCATAATTTTCAAATCTTTTGGCATTACAGAGTAACTAATAATCAATTTTAAGCTATTATCAAACTCTCCGTATTTAAAACTAAAATTTGTTTTTTCTTCTGAATCAAATGTCATTTCATTTGATTCTAATTCTACATCCTTCTCAATTTTAAAACTATCAAAGAAGTAATTAAATTCATCTATACTACCTTTTTCAAGAATATTACATTCGATGTTTCCTGCATCTTTATATGATTTTATCAAAGCACTTTGTGTACAATTAGAACTTCCATATAGTATGTATGAATTAGACTTTGTTTTAAATTCTATAACTTTACCATGATAAAATTTATTTAAAGTATTGGACATTAACTTATTAAAGATGTTGATATTGCTTTTATCTATTAATTGTTGATTTTCATTTATCTCTTTAGGAAATGTACTTAGCTTATTTTGAATATACAAATTAATTTTTGAGAATGGAAATTGTTTTTTTATGTTTCTTAATGCAATCAACTCTTTATCATAATAAGGAACTGCTATATTAATTTCCGTTACCGTATCATCTATTAAACTAACTACTTGACTTATTACTGATTCATTTATATTTTCAATAAAATATAAATCGTTGTTCTTTACTTCTCTTTTTAAATATAAATATTCATCTGTTTCTTCGAATAATTCTTTATCCTCAAATGTTGCTATTGCGTTTAATTCTATAAAAAATCTATATGCACTAATTATTAAACCTAAATTACTTGTATTCTCTTTATCATAATCAAACACATTAAAAATCTCATTGTTTTGTAAATATCCAAATGTTTTTATATTAGCACTAGAAACTATTAATCTCGCTTTTTCTTTTCCTAGCATCAATATAACTTTAGGGTGAAAAGATGATTGGATTTCTACTGGAACAACTATATATTTTCTAAATATACTTTCACTTCTATTTAATTTTAATGCTTTTACTAATTCTTTCGAATCAACAAATACTTCTATTTTTCTCGTATTATTTGCAAATAACTCATTTAAAATTTTTCTTTCAAAAAAATCAATTTCAAAATTAAATGTTGTCATCAATGCTATATCAAAATCCTTTGTTGAAGAGATTGTATCTAAAATATTTTTATATTCTTTCATCAATTATCCCTCCAATTCTCTTAAATCACGCATAACACTTAGTAATTGAACCATTCTAATTCCTTGAAAAGCTATATCAAATTGTTCCCTCACAATGTACTTTTCATCTATTTTTTCAAGATAATAACCATTTCTTCCATCCATCATTTTTTCAAATGCAGTATTTAAGTGTTGTATTAATAAATAATTATGCATAATGTATACTATAAAATCTTTAATACTTTTATCATTGTATTCTTGAACTTTCCCAATAAATTCATTTAAAGAAATGGAACCTCTTTCTATTCCATAATCATAAAAGTTTTTAACTCTATAAGTTAAATCATCTCTATTTACAATCCTATTAAAAATAGAAATTATAATTCTAATTCCATTTTCGATATTGCTAGAATGGTCGCCATTTTTACTAGCCATATATATTAATTCTTCTCTGTCACTAAAAGTATACTTACATTCATCAATAATCGAAGATACGTTTCCATTCAAATCGAATTTAAATTTAGAATTATTAAAGCAATCATTAAACCATTTGATTTCTTCTTTTGAAGTTTCTAAATTCTCCAACATAAATTTCCAAATCATTTCTAATCCAACGGTAAAATATTGTCTTGCTATTACTATTTCCCAACTATTAATAATTTCCTTTAGTTCAACAGGATATTTATAATTATTGCCTCTAATAGAAAAATAATCATAAAACAATTCTCTGCATTTTGATAAGTCTAAATTCTTAATATTATATTTTTCATATAAAAATTTTAAATAATTATAATCTTCTCTTAATTGACTTGTACTTTTCATATTAAATAGATGATTTGACAATATACTTTTTGTTTCATCAAATCCATCTAAATTTATTCTTACAATATTACCTAAATCAATTAAATCTTCTCTACTAAATTCTAATCCAGTTACCCTGTTTTGATAATATTTTGATTTACTAATAATATTATCAAAACTTATTGCTAGTTTTTTTCCTTCAGGAGTTAACTTAGGATATTTATATTGTTCATTTGTTTCTTTATCTTTTTCAACTAAAAAATTCATAGTAGTTATACCTGATAGATAATAACCCATATTGCTCAATTTGTTTTTTAAATATTTTTCATTATACTCAAAAAAATTCTTTTCCATATCTGTATTTTCGAGAATATTCTGTGTTCCAGTAAATCCACCAACTTCTTGATTACCAGCCAATAATGAGCCTAATGCCAAAAAATAGTTTTGTCTTTTAATATAATCTTTAACATTCTCGTTTGTTCTATCTTTTGGATTACAATTTCTATAAAAATCATAATAGCACCATGTTATAAAAGCCCAATAAAATGGTCTTGGCGTAACTGTATTAACTATTGGACATATCTCAGATGCTATCGAGGTGGCAACGCCTTCAATTCCTAAACTATCTCTTGTTGTAAAGTTCTTAGTTACATTATTTATTATAGGTCCTTTACTCATATATATCACCTCATTTATTCTTCTGATTTATATTTTTTTCTTAAATCTTTTTCGTTAGAGATGTCTATATCCCAATACTCATTTTTACGAATATTTTCCCATTCATCATTTGTTATCTGTAAACCTTTTGCTATCTCCTCTAATTTCTTTGGATTATCAATATATTCTCTAAGTAATATAATCTTTCCAGCAGTACTATCTGCACCAAGCCAACCATAATATTTTTCATCATCACTATTAGGCACTTTTACTTGTAGCATTACTTTTTCGAACTCGTCTTTCAAATCACTTTCAAAAATAAAATATGCTATGCCTTTTTCATATTGAAGTGAGCCAGTATATTTTCTATACATTTTTGAATATATAGAATCACTTTGAACACAATTATAAAGAATTGACTTTTGATAAGATAAATTTTCAATAGTAACTATAGAAATTAAAACAGCAGATTTTCCTTTATAGTACATATAAAGTTTATTCGTATTAAAAGGGTTTACATCTCTTTGAGTTTTATGCTCTTTTTCTTTTTCAAATAATCCGTCAAGATTTACATCAAATAAATTTGCAAGTTGTAATAAAACTTCTAAGTTAGGTTCCAATATTCCTTCTTCATACTTATAAATAGTAGGTTTTGACTTATAAATTGCTTTTGCTACTTCTTCTAAAGTCATTCCTTTTTCTTTTCTTAATTCTTTTAATCTTTTACCAAATTCAATATTATTTATATCATACATAAAAATCATCTCCTAAAAATTGTAAAAAAGTATTGTATTTTATGTTAACTCGTGTTATAATTGAGTCAGTATTTATACTTATACTAGGCACTCAACAGTTTTAGATGCAAGGCCTTTAATTTATATATAGCAACTAGGATTGCTTGAAAATTACTTATTCAGTAAAATCGAGCAAGCCGAATTGCTTGTATAAATAGATAATTCGTAAAGTTGATTGTGTCTTTCCCACAACATTTTTGCTAATTTATCTAAATTTTACATGATGAGTAATTACAACTTAGAACTAGATAAATACTTGATAATTCGGCAGAAAGGTCGGGTAAAGCAAATGAGAGTAGGACACTAAAGATTAGATTTCGTTTCGAATTAGACAAGTATGACGCGTGACTCCTCGGGTATTCGCAAAACGGGGAGAACTTCCAGAGAGGGAGTTCTTTTTTTGTTTCAAAAGTTTCCAAAATGTATAATATAATTAAATAATACTACTTTTTTACATTTATTTCAAGTTTTTTAAAGGAAAAAGCATTAATTTGTTTCCATTTGATATAATTTGGTTTCTATTTTATATAATTAGCTTAATTTGTAAGATTATGTAAATTCAATTATAATATAGCCAAGGTTGTTAGAGAAGTTTTAAATCTTATAAGAAAGGAAGGAGCTTGTAAGTGTTTAAATATGCTTATCCAATAACCCAAGATAAAGAGCTAGAACAAATAAATAGTTTAATCTATTTACATTTAATGAAGTTAGGCTTTAGAAATACTAGAGATGGAACATTTCATTTTAAAAATATTGTCATTACTGCATTTTGTGAAGTAGATAAAGAATTAAGTTATACTCAAAGCATTGAAGTATATAGCAAAAAAATAAATAAGTGTCCTATTACAATTCGCTCTGAAATTTCTCAGACATTTTGCTATTTAAATCAATCAAGATATTTAAATAATTTTCTAAATATATTTAAATATGAATCTGATAGCTCTTTAATAACTCCTTCTAGTCTTTTTGAAAGCTTTGAAGCTTTTCTACAACTGAAAAACTTCAAACAATCTTAATGGAGTTAGATTCCGACCTTCTAATTCCATACAAATGATAAACTTGTGAGATTTAGCAAAGCACAAAAGAAAGTCTAGTATTATATAGGTTAGAAAATTTAAGCCTAAAATTATTATAACAATTTTAATTAGAAAAGGAAGAACAGCAGTGATTTCTGCTGTTCTTTTATTTTATTTGCTATAATTATCTTCAACTATTTTTATCTCTTCTGGATTTAATTTTAAAGCCTTATAAATTATTGAATCAATTTCATTCTCTAAATCCGTTACATTTAATTCTTTATTACTATTCTTTAATTCGATTATTTTATTTACAATGTCTATAATTCTATTTTTTTCGTTTTCTTGTAAATATATTATAGGAATTTCCGACAATGGCTTTTGAAATAATTCAAGAATTTCTCCTTTTCTCTTACCTCTATAGCATAACCATAAATAATAAACTTTTGAATTTAATATTCCTAGAAGTTCTTTTAAATCAAAGTTGTTATTTTTCTTCGTAATAACATATACATCGGATCTACAGAACCATTCAATGTTATTATATGCAAATGTATTCTTTTTAGTTCTATAAGGTACTACAATTTTTTCTCCGCAAAAGATTTTTTCTTCTCTTGCTCTATGAATTGCAGTCCAATGATAGTGCTCATTATATGTTTTCAGTCTTTTTTCAAGTATTGGTTTAAATCTTAATAGATGATTGAAAATATCTGGATATTTTTCTTCATCTAATCTTCCTTGAAAATATATTAATTTCTTTTTAGGTTCTGATGAGGAAATCCATTTTTCAATATCTGAGTTTTTATAAAAATCTCTTAGTAAAGATTTGCCTTCTTTAAAACCATTTAAAGTTTCTATATCATCAGAATTTGTTAAATCTAATACATATATTCCCTCATTTACTTTAGAATTTGATATTTTAAAATCACTTATATACTTTTTAGTCAATGTGTCACAACCTGTAACTACTCCTTGATTTACAAAGAAATTTTCAGAAAGTCTTTTGTGTTTAGATATTTTATCTAATACTGTTTCAACTGAAGAAACATTTCCTACTGAATGTACTCCAGTTTGTCTTATATAGCTATTCTCTCCATCATATATATTATCTTGCTCTAATTCAATTTTAATGATATTATTATAATTTCCCGCTAAAATATTTCTTATATCATTTGGAGAAGCATTACCCTTTCCTTTACACAAAATAACACTACATTTTATTTTTTCTTCTTTATTTTTAGTTAAAAATGTAATTGAATTATGTTGTCCTCTTGCAGAATCGAACACTTTAATTTCATTAAAATTAACAAATTTTCTAATGTATGTTCTATCTTTTAAATCATTTCTAAGTTTTTTTCCACCATCTGAAGTAGTATAATAGTTTGTTGTTATTAAAGCTATTTCTCCTTTGCTATTTGATATATCAATTCCTTTATGAAAAAAGAAATAGAATAAATCCATTTTTCCCATATAAAATCTTTTTCCAAATCCGGTATTTGCAATAGGACGAAAAATGTCTTTATTTCCACTTTCTCCGACATATGGAGGATTACCTATTACTATATCAAAACCTTTTTTATCTCTAAATACTTTTGCAAAATCTAGCTGCCATACTATAAAAGGTCTTGAACTCATATTTCTTATATTAGAAATTTTATTTAATACTTCTTCATTTGCGTTACCATTACTAATAATCTGTAATTTTATGATTTCAAATTTTATGTCTTCAATTTCTTTTTTTAGTGCAATTTTTTCATTGGTATTAGAGCAACTAAATAATTTATCTTCAACTTTTAGTAGTTTATCTAATAGAATGTTAAATGTTGATGTTGAAAAAGAAATATTACTATCAGTTCCTATTATAGAAGAAGGTTCAATTAATCTACATCCTTCAAATTCATCTATTAGACTGTTACCACATAAAATATTACATTCAAGATTAGGTAGTGGTAATGGATTTCTATGACCTTCTAATTCCGTTTGTGCATTAGGATTTATTTCATCATCGATAACTAAAGATAGCCATAATCTTAATTGAGCAATATCAACAGCAGAGGGCTCTAAATCTACTGCAAAAATTGAATTTTTTATAGTATCAACTTTTAGCCTATGTACTGACCTATCATTAGTATAAATTAACTTTCTACTATAAGCATTATCATATTTATACATGTAATCAGTAATAGTCGTTCTTGCTTTTACGATTTCATTTAGCATAGCTAAAGGAAACGCTCCTGAACCAACTGCTGGGTCAGCTACTTTTATATTTGCAAGTAAATCATCAATTTCTTTTAATCTATTGTGTATAATTTCGCCATTTGCATTTTCTTGGTATATTTCTTTTGAAATTAATAAGTCAGCATTATTATTTTTATTTGTATCTTCACTTTTTATGTATTCACCATAAAGAATAAAATCTCTTATAGCTTTTTGTGAAATTCCTGTATTATTTGTTAAATAATTTATTAAACTTTCTTGACACATATAATGAACAATTTCTCTTGGAGTATAAAAAGCACCTTTGGATTTTCTATCTTTCAATTCAAGCATATTTTCGAATACTTTTCCTAACATTTCTGGATCTATAGCGACTTCTTTTTCCATAGGTTCATCTTCACTAATTGTAAAATTGTATCTATCAAAAATATCTAATATACCATTTCCTTCTATATCATTAGAATTTTTTTTGTTAGAAAACATTTCATTTGGAATACTAAATTTACTATGTTGCCAATCATAATTATTAATAGGTTCAAATAAACTTCCTGATAAAAATGGTATTCTACAATGAAAATATGCCCAATAACCTTCATCACCTCTATTCTTATTTAATGCGTCATAAAATAAAGGTTCTAGATAATCATCATAAAAATTCTTATTATCATTTCTTTTAATTGCATAGTCATAATACTTACGCATAAAATCTCTCGGACCAGTTCCCCAAGCACTTCCTCTTACGGTTTTTGACAAATATGCTTCATCTTCTTGAGAAATGTTCTTAAATTCTCTTGTATTAAGTCTATATAAACCTTGTTCTGTATTATCTTTTATATATAACTTAGGAATATAGTTTTTGGTTAATACTTTATCAAAATCATAATATGCATGTTTAAACTCTTTTTCAGTTATTGTAGAAGGCCAAGCGTTTACTCCAAGCCACCCTTTTTTTTGTAAAAAATAAAGAAATACAATTTGTCCTAATAATTTTTTTGAAAATTGTACCGAAAATTCTTTTGGATTTAATCCTAACCTCAATGCTTCATACTTGAAATCATCATTATTGCTCAAATATTCATTTAAATCATTAAATTTTTCCGCATATGCTTTAAAAAATTCGTCTGTAACTTTTTCAACACTAAATGCATTTTCAATATCATTAATTGTTAATTCATTCTTTTTTACAATTAATTCTCTTATTCTTTCAATAGCTGTATGTGAAGGTTCTCCTTTTCCAACTAAGTATGAATATCTTTTTGCTGGAGTTAAATTTTTATTCATCTTCAACTTTCCATTATCAAAATTAATAGAATAGTCAATTTTAACAAATGATATTCTCCATTTAGAATCTTTATCATTTAATGTTTCAGTTTCATCTATTCTTTTAGCAAGGGGCTTTGTATAAAAGGCTATAAAGGAAGCATCACAATGATTATTTTCTATTAATCTTTTGGCGAAATTTCTTTGAGCGCTTCTAGAATTTTCAACATATTGTGCATTTTTTAATTGAATTGCCAATATTAATATTTTCTTATTATCTGGTGTTGTATAATTTCCTATGTGAATATAACCATCAACATAACTTGAGAAATTACTAAATTCTTCATTAAATTTATCAGGTGCAACTAATTGCATCTCTGGAAATATTTCTTTTACTAATGTAACAAAATTTTCATTTGAATATTCATTTTCAAGAATATTTTGAATTTTATTAATTACTGCTTCCATAATTAGTTCCCCTTTCTTAAATAGCCAGATAATATAACTTTTGCTTTGATTTCTTCAGACTCATTAACTTTTTCTTTAATTTTTAACAAGGATTTAGGAACAACCCTCATTATTTTATTATATGCATCAATTTCATTTTCAGCTCTAGCAGTTGAATCTAGCATATCTTTTAAAGTTTTTGGAGGTATAGCACCTAACTCAATCTGTTGAATTAATATATTAAAATCTTTTTCTTCTTTATCAGTAAATTTATTAGAAGAAAGTAATGCCTTTAATAAATCATAAATTTTTTTAGCGTTTCCTCTTAATGATATATCTTCAGTCTGTGATGATGCAATCTCATCTTTTCTCATAAATTCATTAAATTCCTTAATATTATTATTAAGTTGATTATAATAATCTCTTCCGACTATTTGCCTACGTTCTGTTTTCGAAGATTCTAAATACTTCATTGCCTTAATAAAAGGAATACTATATGTGTTATTTCCATCTGAAATATAAAATGCTTGTAAACTTCCTTTTTGAATATATGTTAAGGTAGAATCTTTTTTTACTTTAGCAATTTTAGAAGATTTAGCTTTCTTAGGTAGTCTTTTGATTTTTTCAAATAAATCTGTATTATTATCTCTAATATTTCTAATTAATTGTAAATATTCTAGCTCTGGATTATAATCTTTATCATCACTTTCTTTTTCTGTCAAATGTTTAAATAAGCCTTTTGGTGTAGCATTTTCATCTTCTGATAAATATTTAATGTCGTCTCCAAGTGTTTCATGGAATGCTTGAATCTTTTCAAGTATTCTGTCTTCAAGTTTCATTTGCTTATTACTTTGTGCAGTAGGGAAGAAATTATAAACAAATATCTTATCAAACTTTGTTCCTACACGATTAATTCTACCAACTCTTTGCATAATTCTTGTTGGATTCCAAGGCAAATCGTAATTAATTATTACATTACTTCTATGTAAATTTATACCTTCTGCTAAAACATCTGTTGTAATTAATACATCATATTTGTCGTTATTTTTCTCAATATTTTTTGGGTTGAAACTATCTTCAATGTCGGTTCTAACAGAATTTCCTTTATTACTACTGAACTCAACTACTCTTGTCTTATATATATCTTTAAGATTCTTACATAAATATTCAGCAGTATCTTTTGATTCGCTAAATATTATTATTTTATTATCTTTAAGAGTTGTATCTTTTTGTAGTTTGTTTTTGAATTCATCTAATTTTGGATCAGTATCAATATTACTCCATAAAGCTTTTAACATTTGTAGCATTGCTAAATCATTTTTCAAATCATGAATTAAATTCTTACTAAAATCAGATGAATTGTATTTTTTTACATCTCCTCTTTCAATTAAAGAGAATAGTTTATTTGTATCATCTTGGTCTTGTAAATCATAAACATTTACCTTTTTACTAATATACACTGTACCTTTATTGTACATATCAATAAATTCTTCATAAGACTTTACAAAGTGATTTAAAGTATTCTTAAAAGCATAGAAACTACTTTCTAATCTTTTTATTAAAATACTTTTCATAAATCCACCCATATTCTGCTGTCCAGCAGTTTGACTACCAATTTCAGCTTTATCTTTTAAATAAAGAAGACTTGTAAATCTTGAATAAGTTAATGTTTTAATTACACCCATTGTTTGATTAAATGCACTATTGGTATAATTGTCAAATTCATAAATAATTTTTCTTGGTTTTTCAACTTCAGGAAATGTAAGTTTTTGCTTTTCTAAATCAACACCATAATATTTTTGTATTTCTGACCTTGTTCTTCTAATCATTATTTCTCTTAATAATTTATCTCTAATTTCTTCTGCATTTTTACTTAATTGATTTAAGTACTCTTTAGTTCCATTTTCAAAAGGTTTCAATCTTCTTCTAAGTTCATCAAAGAATCTTTTTAAGTTTTTAATACCATTAATGTTTCCATTATACATATCTTGGAATAGATATATCAAGTTTTCAATATCTGATGTATAATTATTTAATGGTGTGGCAGAAATTAATATTACCTTTTTATTAGCACAAATTGATTTTAAATCTGAATATCCAGCTGTTTTTGAATTTCTAAATCTATGTGCTTCATCAACAAATATATATTTATAACTATCTAATTTCTTTTGATTTTGGCAAATTTTATCTAGTTGTCCTAAGGAAATAACATCACACCTTGTAACATTAAATTCTTTTATTACTTCATTCCAATAATCAACTAACACAGGTGGACATATTATTAACTTCCAATCATTTTCATTAAATGTATGGGCAAGCATAGCACATATGTATGTTTTTCCAAGACCAACAACGTCAGAAATAAACACACCATTATAAGCATCTAATTTTGCCCTTGCTTGTTTTACTGCATCGATTTGGTATTGTAATTCTATATATCCTTCTGGAATTCCCAATTCTAATTTTTCTTTATCACTATTTAGTATATCTTTATAATATTCATAAATAGTCTTTAAGTATAATTCGTATGGTGTAATATCATCTCTAACCCAAGTATCTTTTTCTATTGTATCAATATATACTTGACTAATATCTTGAGATTTTTTCCATAGTTCTTCAAATTTTTCTAATGCAAATTCAACTTCTGGCCTGTCTTTAAGTTCAACATTGAATTCAAAATTCTTTTCTAATCCATTTTCAGAAAAGTTACTTGATCCAGTAATTACATTTCCGAAATTTTCTGAGCCTTCGGCTTTTCTCATAATATATATTTTGGCATGAATAGGAAACTCAGTAAACATTCTGATTTTTAGTTTTCCTGATTTAAGCCATTCAATAAACTTTTTAACACTATCATTTACATTTTCAGCAACATCAGTTTCTTCATATTCTTCTCTAATGTTATTTTCTATTATCTTTTCGCCTTCTTTAAAAGAAACAGATGAAATGTAATTATTATATTGGTCGATAATATTTCCAGTAGCTTTATCGACACTTAATCCAACTAAAATTCTAATTTCATTAACAGATTCTAAATCTTTATACATTTTATAGAATCCACTACTTCTAAAATAACCTACGAGAACATCAAAATACTCTGTATTATTTTTTAGTATAGTAGCCAATCTACTATATACAGATTTTCCTTCCTCGTTTGTAAAAAACTTATAATCATTACTAGTTGGCATTGTTAACCTCCTTATTGCTTTTAGCAATTTAATTAGCAGTTTTATTCTATCATAAATTTTATAAAATTTAAAGTTCAAATTGTCGATTTATAAGGGTTACAGCTCATAACTGGCTATTTTTCTATTAGATTAGACAATAAAAAAATTTGATAGCCTTAGTTTGCTACCAAATTTTTTAGAATCCTTATATTTCAATGGTTATATTTTATTGTTAATTACCAAATATATCCCAAGCAGTCAACATACCTAAAATTTTCTCATTTTCTTTGCCATTTTCTGTGATATATACACAGCCTAGTCTTTTATTTCTTGTAAAATAATCTTTAAATATATCTTCAATATCATATATATTTTTATTTCTTGAAATGAATTTAAACTCTTCAGAAGAATGATTTTCGATTTTTAAATAATCCTGAAATGCTCTAAATGTTGTATCTTTTCCGATAAGAATTCCAGTTTCTTTATTTACTATATCTAATAGTGTATTTTCACTAAAAACACCGACTAATACATCATTTTCAAAAATCGGGATATGAGTATATACTTTTTCAATCATAACTTTTATTGTTTCTTCTATTGTATCATCTATATTTCTACAATACATGTTTTGTCTTTTTACACAAATATTACTATTATAAATAGTAGGTGGATTTTTAATTTCATCAATAATAGTTTTTAGTTTTATATTCATGTCTGGATTTGGACAGACTACATAGCCATACTTATCATTTCTTTGATGTGTATTTATATTTCTAACTTGTTTAATTATCATTAACTCATCTTGATATTTCCTTACAACACTATTTTTCTTACTTAATTCCTTTATTTGAGAATCTAATGTTGTATTTTCTGTTATTATTCCACTTACATTACATTTTTTTCTTATAATTTCTTCAAGTTCTTTGAATAAATCAATTAGCTTATTTCCTTCTTCTGTAAAGTTGACTATATTTTCATTCATTATAATACCCTCCAAATATATAACTTATGGCTTTTATTATATCATAAATAATATAAAATAAAAAGCTGAAAGCATTGATTGATTTAAGATGTGGCTTTGATAGTTATTGAGTTTTATTCTTTTCTTTATCAAAATTTATACCTAATTTATTCTTTAATATCTTTTGCATTTTTTCATTCTTTTGGAGTAGGTCTTTAATAACATCATAACAAGCATTAAGCTCTATGTTTTTACCTCGTAAATTAGTTTCTAAATCTTTTCGTTCTTGTTCAGTTATTAAAAATTGTTGTTCTAAATCATAGTAATATTTCCTCGCATTTTTTACTTTAGATAATTCAATTAATAAATTATTATTTTGCTTTACTAATTTCTCATTATATCTAATCATAGGAAGAATAAGTTTTTTATCTACATTATTCTTCGTAAAATCTTCATATTTGTAAAAATCTAAAACATCTGAATAATTTATCATTTCATTTTGAACTTGTCTTAAATCTGATTTTAAAGTTTTTGTGTCATAAAAGTTCGTTAGATTCTTCATATTATCTGTGTCTAAATGTTTCCTATCAGTATTTTCTTTCCCTCTTTCTAAATCAAATCCTTTATTTGTTATATATTTATAAAATTCATTTTGTAACTTTTTATAACTGCTTTTACCTTTCCAAAATTCCCTTGAATTAACTTTTCTAATAGAATTACCTACCTTATCAGCAGAATCAATTACTGGAATATATACCAAATGCATATGTGGACTTTCTTCATCTAAGTGCACTACTGCTGATATTATATTTTCTTCTCCTAATCCTTGATAATTAGATACAAAGTTATAACATTCTTTAAAGTATCTTTTTGTTTCTTCTTGTCCTATTCTGTCGAAAAATGATGAATCTGATGTTAATATCATTTCACAAGCATATACACTATTTTTATGTATTTGTCCTTCATATAAATTATTTTGTTTAATTAATCTCTTATATTCTTTATAATAAGTGTTTTCTATTGGTCTTTTTAAATGATAATTTTGACTTGTTTTTAACAAGTCTATGTTTTTGTTTGAATATTTCTTTTTATATCTTTCATTATGTGGAGCTAATTGATTCATTTCATCTTTTGTATATTTTTCATTTCTTATAATTGCATAACTCATACATAATCTCCTTTCTCAAGCTACATCTCAGTCGCAATCATAATTTATACTAAATACATAAATTTTAATTTGCTCCTTCGATTTGCTTGATAATTTTGCTTTGCAAAATTATCTTTAAGTCAACAAATTTCAAAAGTTGACTAACACACTAGACAACTTATAAAAAAGTTGTCGTGTGCCAAGGGATAAAATCCCTTTGGAAACCCTTTAATAAAAATTGAATTTCAAACAATTTTTATTTTAATTTGATAAAAGAAGATAAAAATAAGAGTTTTTGTTGATATTTCAATAAAAAACTCTTGTTAATTTTTTTTAAATTTTCTCGACTTTTCTCAGCATTTTTCATGCTTTTTGTCAGTATAGCCGTCAGACTGACACTTCAAAGTATTGAAATACCAATCTTCTTAGCCATCTCCCGCAACCAATTCAAGCATTTGCCCATAGTTGGACAAATGCTTTTTATTATGGATTGTTTTATCGATTATCAATAAAAATATATTGACATTTATTTTGCCTTTACTATACTTAATTCAAATGTTAAACCACAATTTTGTCCTTTATTTCATCAAATTTTGAGTTTCCTATTCCTTTTACGTTTTGTATATCTTCTATTGATTTAAAATTTCCATTTTCTTCTCTAAAATCAATAATTCTTTGTGCTAGGGCAGGACCAATCCCGGGCAATCCATCTAATTCATTTTGAGTAGCTGTATTTATATTCACTTTTGCTCCCTCCTTGCTAGAACTTGTGCTTTCATTTCCTGTATTAGTGCCATTACTATCTATAGTCTTTCCATTTATTCCAATAATATACTGTGATATTTTTTCGTTTTTGTTAGGTATATATATCTTTTGCCCATCCTGTAATTCATATGCCAAATTTACTTGTGATAAATCTGCATTTTTTGTCTCTCCACCAGCTTCTTTTATAGCATCTACTATTCTTGCACCTTTTTCTAAATATATTACTCCTTCTTTTTTTACCTCACCAGTTATATGTATAACTATTGTCTCCTTTATTTCTACAGTTTCATTTGATTCTGCCACCTTATTATCCACAAAGTTTGCACTTTTATTTAGTTCTTCATCATCTTCTATATTAATATTTTCAGCTCCGTCTATTAAAATGTTAAAATCTATTTCACTAGACTCCTTGCTTATGCTTTCATAAATTAAATATACTATAAATAGCATTAAAACAATTCCTAATATTATTATTATTTTCTTTTTATTCTCAAACATAGTTATAAACCTCCTTTTAATTTTTTCGAAGAGAAGCAGTATGTATTTTTTTAACGTCAATTATTTAATTTTATTCCTAAAATGTATTGAATTTTTTACATTTTTAATATATAGTTATATATATTTTTTTAAAGTTGTTTATCTATACAGAAATGGGGGATCATATGAAACAACTTAAATCAATAGTAATTTTTACTATTATTATTCTGCTATTACTGCCAGTAAGTTTTTCTCTGGCAACAGATATAGATACAAGTGATTATAATACTGATAATTTAACTACAAACTCTGATTCAATAATATTGATGGATGCTAAAACTGGTAATATTTTATATTCTAAGAATGCTTTCGAAAAAAAATATCCAGCAAGTACTACCAAACTAATGACAGCAATTTTAACACTTGAAAATTGTAAGTTAACTGATGTTGTTACAGTTAGTCATAATGCCATTTTTTCTATTCCAGTTGGATATTCACACGCAAGCTTGCAAGAAGGCGAAGAATTAACTGTAGAAGAGTTATTGAATGTGTTACTTATTCCTTCTGCAAATGATGCGGCTGTTGCTCTTGCAGAACACATTGCAGGTTCTGTAGAAAATTTTGCTACAATGATGAATAACAAAGCTAAAGAATTAGGTTGCTTAAATACTAATTTTATAAATCCAAATGGAGTTCATGATAATAATCATTATTCTACGGCATATGATTTAGCACTTATTGGACAATATGCGATGAAATTTGACGATATATTAAGAATTGCTAAAGTTACCCAATATACATTGCCAAAGACAAATAAATATGATGAAGAGAATAGAATATTTAATACAACTAACGGTCTTGTAAATAAAAATGAGAAATATTATTATCCAAATTGTACTGGCTTAAAGACAGGTTATACAGATAAGTCTGGATATTGTATTGTTGCAACTGCAGAAAAAAACGGAGTAGAATTACTTGAGGTTGTGTTAGGTAGTGAAAGTATTTCAGATAGATATGAAGATTGTATAGAATTATTTGATTATGGATTTGAAAACTACTCAAATCAAAATTTAGTTTCAGCTAATGAAATAATTGAAAATATTGAAATTGCTGGTGCTACAAAAGAAACTAAAAATTTAGATATTATTGCCAAAAGTAATATTGATGTTTTACTAAAAAATAACATTGATATAAATTCTTTAGATAGAAAAGTAGAAATAAACGAGAACTTATCTGCTCCTATTTCTGAAGGTGCAGTTGTTGGAAAAGTTACCTATACTATAGATGATGAAGATTATTCAACTGATTTAATCGCTAGTAGTACAGTAGTTCCTTCAAATTTCGAAACAATTATTTTTAGGATTTTACTAATATTTCTAATTTTATGCTTGTTCGTACTGATTTTAAAGAAAGTTGATCATTATGGAAAAGGAAATAAATCTAAAAGAATCTCAAAAATAAAGAAGCATAAAACCAAAGGTGCAAAGCATTCTAAAGGTGGAGGAAAATTTAAATTTACACAAATAAATGAATATTTATAAGAACCTGACCCGACATAGCAATCCAAGATTGCAGTCGGGTACCTTAGATTTTTGTTGTCTTCGACAATAAATACCACAGTAAGTTTATAGCTTACTGTGATTTATTATATCTTATATATATCTTTAGCTTTAGTATTTATTACATAACGTAATCTGTACCTATTATAATTGTTATATCTCTACTTTCGCTTGATTCCCCTGTTGTAATGTTTTCTACATCTAATATTTGTCTTAAAATGTTCAATGCGCTTTCTGATGCATTATTTCTATCTATAATTGTAGTATTGCTTGTTGTAGATGTATTTCCTGTTTGTACTACTTCGAATCCTGATGCTTCTAGCTCTCCAATTACTTCACTTAGATTACTAGAACTTCCACTACCATTAAGCACTTCTACTCTTATTGTTTCTTCTAATGTATCGGTTGTTGAATCAATTACATTTCCTTCGTCATCTATTGTATTTCCATCTGTGCTATCAGTAGTTGGAGTTATGCCATAGAAAAGTTCATTTATTACATCTTGTGCTTCTTCATCATCAACTAAATAGATATAATATCTATCTGGCGGTGCTTGTATTGATTCTCCTGGCAAAGTTGCAGTTTTTAATTTCTCTACATCATAATCTAGTATATATGGTATATAATCTTTTATTGCATTAAAATCCAAATTTGTTTCTACATATTGCTGAGCTATGTCTAAAAATCCTAAGATAGTGTTTAAATCCATTTTTTCGATACATTGTTTTAATAATTCTGATAAAAACTCTCTTTGTGTCCTCATTCTTCCTAAGTCTTCTCCACCATATTCATATGGATATGTACTACCATCTGAGTTGTGTCTAAAACGAACTAATTGTTCTGCTTTATCTCCATCTAATAATTGGTAACCTGCTTGTAGGTCTATGTATAAACCTTGACCTCTGTCTGTATAATGCATATCTATTGGTACGTCGAAATATACTCCACCTATTTCATCTACCAAAGCTTTTAAAGCTTCTGTATCCACTTTTAAATAGTATTGAACATTTATTCCTGTTAAGTTTCTAACATCTTCTAATAAGTCTTGTAATCCTACTCCATACTGATAAACTGCGTTAATCTTATCATATGCAGAAACATTATTTATATTATCACCTATATATGTATCTCTAGGAATTGATAAAAGTGCTGCTTCTTGTGTTTTGGGATCATAGGATGCAAGCATTATTGTATCGGTTAGATTTTGACTTTCTCCTAGTAATAAACAATACATCTTATCTAATTTATTTACTGTTTCCTCATTGTGTCCTAATATTGTTTTTGATACTCCTGACCAGCCTTCTTCTTTGTACCTTTTATATAGTAAAATTCCACCTGCAATAATTATTATCAATATAAGTATTAAAACTACCCTTAAAAATATATTTTTTTTCTTTTTTCCTTTAACTTTCCCCTTTTTTTTCACATTTTTTTCTTTAGATTCTTTATTCAAGACTTTTCACTCCTATTTTTACAAGATAACACACATTATACTAAATTTTTAGTATAATATCAATACATTTTGCCATATTTTAATAAAATTTTAACAAAAATCAAGTGCATTTTTATTATAAATGCACTTGATTTTTGTTAGAAAATTATTTTTAGTAATAAGTTATTGTTATATAGCATACTTCCTATAAATGATTCATCTATTGCAGTTACAATGCTACCATTTGTCATAGGAGCTACAAAAGATATTATTGCTAAGATTACATATATTATTATAATACCTTCTAATAAGCCATATATTACTCCGCCCAGTTTATCAAATTGCTTAATTACTGGCAATTTAGCAATTAAAGATGTAATAAACCTTAAGAAAATTAGTAATATTCGAGCTATTACAAATAGTCCCACCCATGTTCCTGCTTTGACAATTGTTAAAGCTACATCTCTTGCAGTGCTATCTACAATCGCTTCTTTTGCACTATCCGAAGCCTCTTCTACCTTTTGTCCTATATAATTTGTTATGGTCTCAGGCATATTACCTTCCTCTGTATCTTCATCCTGTATTATCATATCACGTATAGATTGCTCCAAATTTTCATCTATTTGAGTATTATTTATTATTAAATTAGATATTGGAACAAATAGTACAAATGCTATAATGATGGATAATACAAATGATAATATTTTAATTAGTGAGCCTGTTAACCCTCTTACATATCCCACTATTAAACATATAGCCATTATGGCTAAAATTATTAAGTCTACTACAATTGTCATTATTACTTACCTCCATTCTATAAATTTATAATTTCTACCTGATCTTTATATACAATTCCTGCAATACCATTTCCTATAATTACATTTTGTACTTCTTGAAGTGAACTATATCTCTTCAAAAGCCATCCACTTGTATTTATAAATTCTACTTCTTGCCCTAAATTTATTGCTATTATGTTGTTAAAACTATATATGTCTTTTGCTACTCCTTCAACAGTATATGTTACAGTTCTATCATTTGAAGTTCCTTTTATTTCTAAGATAGTATTTGTGTTAAATAAGCCATCATTTTCTTCTATTGCTCTATAAATATAGTTGTCTAAATTTATATTACTAAAAGTTATGTTTTTATCTTTTTCTACTAAATTTATTAAGACTGTATTAGTATTATCTTTTATTGAAGATATTTCACTATCATACATACATATAATTTGTCCATTCTTATGATACTCAATATTTACAATCAATTTGTTATTATCTGCTGAATACGTATATATAGTAGGTTCTTCTTGATCATTTTTTGCTTTATCTATTGATATAACTTTAATATTTGACCTAATAGCAGTACCATTAGTATTAACTTCTGCATATGCTAAATATTTATTGTCATTTGATATACTAGTATCTATAGCTGTAGTCGTTGCTAAATATATTTTAAACAATTCTTTACCAGAATTATCAAAAACCACTATGACAGATTTATGAGTAGTTCCGGTTAAAATTACACTAACATATCCATTTTCATTTACACTTATTTTTGAAATATTTCCATCTACATCTCTTGTCCATAATATTTCGGAGCCTGAAATTAAGTTTATTTTAGATCCATTTCTTTCACTAATTGCTATGTATCTATTATTAACACCATATACTGGATTGTTTATTTCTAAGCTAATTTCTTTCTCTAAATTACCTGATGAATTATATTGCATCAATTTATTTTCGGCTAATACACAAATATATTTATTATATGCAAATACACTTATATTTGAATCATAATCTAGGTCAATAGTCTCAAGTTTTTCTTGGGTTATATTTTTTCTAAACAAATATTGGTCCAAAAAATTTCTAACATCTCTACTTGAATAATATAATAGCATTGTGATTCCTATTACAACTGCAAGGACTATAATTACTATAATTACAACTAATCTTTTTTTATTTAGATTTTTTTTATTAGTTTTATCTGCAATGTTTCTTTCCCTTTTCTCGAAATCTATTACATCTTTCAAGTTTATTCCTCCTTTGCTCCTATTATTTATACCAGTTTTATACATTTTTTTCAATAGATTTTTGTGGATTTGTTTAATTTTATGTTACTAGATAATAGTTTTGTAGAAATTTAGATTCTACTCCCTAGGTAATATGTATATTTAGAGAATTTTTGTAGTGACGCGTAAGCGACCAAACGAGCTTCTTTGAAGCGAGTGCGATTTGGAGCACCTTTCCTGCGATAAAAAGAAAAATTTATTTTTCTTTTTATCATTGACAGGGTGCGACACTAAGGAACAAAAAAATTTGATAAATATACATATTACCTAGGGTTTGTATTATATTATTTTATAAAAACCATTATCTAGTATAACCTAAGTAAAAATCAAATAAATCCATTGCACCACTCCCAAAATTCCAAAAGCTGGATACGTCAAATTTATAAGAAATGAAAAGCTTATATTAGATATAAAGACTGCAGAAACGCATAATACTATTGCCAATTTCTTATACTGTTTAGATGTTTTAGCACAATTTGTTAAAAATCCATACCCCTCTGAAATCATAGTTGTATAAATGGCAAAAATTATTACTAGACTATACGAATACTTAAATAAACTTCCATACCCATCTGCAATTTGTATAAGTGGAATTTCTATTCCGAATAGATTGCCATTATTTAGCATAATTAAATATATTATGGCTGATAATATTCCGAAAATTATGGCAGTAACAATACTAATTGCTTTTTCGTTATTTTTTGTATATTTTTTTAAACTAATTAAAACAGGTATAAGTAATATACTATTGTAACTAGTATATTCTATTGCTTTTAGTAGCCAATTTAATTTTATGCTAATATTTCCTAAGTTTATATTTTTTATAGTATCAAATGTATTTGAACGTATTCCCATGATGATTATAATAATAATTAATATAGGCACTATCTTTATACTCACTTTGGTTATGCCTTCTATATCTTTCATAAAGGTTATGTAGCAAATACTTGTTATAATCAATGCTATTATAATGCTTGGCATACCAAACTCTTGCTTAAAGTATGCTATAAAACCAGCTACCATTATATAAAATGATATTAGTAAGAAAATATTTATAATAATGTTTAAAATATTTCTAATTTTTTTTGGTATTCCTGTTTTTTCTAAAAGCTCGTTATATGTATTTATATTAAAATCATTTGATTTTTTTAACACCTTATATATTATAAATCCTAACAAAGTACTAGCAATAATTATTCCTAATAATCCATTTTCATTATACACATTAAAAAAACTATATATTTCTTGTCCAGAGGCAAAACCTGCTCCAACTACCGCTCCAACTATTACAGAAATTGATTTTATAATGTTTTTCATAAATAAATACCTCCTCATAATATTTATGAGAAGGCTTTTTATTTATTACTATTTCTTTCTTCTTCTAACTTGCCATACAATAATACCTATTATAACAATTACTGCTGGTATTGCAAAAATAACTGCAAGTATTATTGTATTTTGTTGTTCTGTTACTGTATAAGTTGTAATCTCTGTATTTTTTCTAATTGTAATCATATTTTCTCTATCTGTTAAATATGCAATAGAGTTCATTGCTAAATCTTCGTTATTATAAAAGTCTAAGGCATACATAGCTTGTTGCTCACTTATTGCTATTTGAAGATTACTTATAAATATATTATTTGAGTATACAATTAGTTCTGAGGTTGTATCATCATCTATTGTTTTCTTAATTAATGCTCCTACTGTTGCATTTGGAGATTCCTCATCATCGTCTGATATTGAACTAGATGTATTAGAATAATCCGTTCTATAAAAAGATTCACTGCTTGTTGTAGCTAATGTTTCTACTTCTACTCTTAGTTCTTCTAGTTCTTCGCTATCTTTGAAATCAATTCTTCCTGTTGTCATAAAGCATGCTTCTAAGTTCATTGTTGTTGGACTTGCAATGCTACTATTTTGACTTACTGTTACAAGTATTGCCGAGGACGTGCTATACATTACTCTATCAAGATCTTGCTCTAACATTACTCCCTCTGAAATACTAATCCCGTATTCATCAAGCACTTCTTGGAAGTTCGGCATTTCGGTTCCAGTAGCATTTGGATCGGTAAATAATATTATTTTTCCACCTTTATCTATATAGTTTAGTATAGAATCTCTTTCTGCTGTTGTTATATCTTCTGCTAAGCTTGTAATCATCAATACCGAACAATCTTCTGGGACCTCTCCCTTTGTTAACAAGTCTAAATCATAAACATCATAAGCTTCATTTGCTAAATCATTTAAGAAAAGATAGAAATAGTCTGTTGAGTATTTATTATGTCCTACTAAATTATATACAACTGGTCTTTCTTCTGTAGTTACATCTATAATTGCATTTGTTATAGCTTCCTCTCTAGTATCTATTTGTTGATATGTCGTATAATCATAAGTATATAAGTTGTAACTTCCTAATAGTTTAACATTTTCTCCACTTTCTACTATAATAGCACTACTGTCGGCTGTAAGTCCGTATTCATCTTGTAAATCTGTTCTTGCTGACATATCGTCAACTACTTCGACTGTTATTTTATCATTTATACTATTATATTGGTTGGCTAAATTTTCTTCCGATTCTGACATATTAATAATAGTTATATTTACATCTTTATCTATATCTTGTATCATTTGTCTAGACATATCTGAAAGGCTATGTATTTTGTCTTCTGTAAAATCAAAACTTTCCCAATTTGATGCCTCTGCAAATATATTTAGCCCAATACAAGCAGTTATAATTACTAAAATTAGCAAAACTGTTAATGATGTTTTTCTAAATATTTTTCCTGCTCCTGTTTTATCTTTTTTCTCTTTTTTTACAACCAATTCTTTAGTATCTTTTTGAGCTTTCTTTTTGTCTGTTTTTGTATCTATTTTTTCGCTTTTTCTCTCATTTTTTAAATTCTTTTCGTTATTCTCTTTTTCCACTTACTTCACCCCTCTTCTACTTTACAGTCTTTCTTCTTTTTATCAATATAATTGTAATTAATATGCACATTACTGTAATTGATAACAAACTTATTACATCTGCTATTGATATTGTTCCTGTGGCAAAGCCTAAAAATTTATCAATTAAATCTATACTTGAGAATATTTCGCTCATATCAATTAGAAACCATGGAGCAACTAAAATTCCTATTGTAAGTATTGCAGATATTATTTGATTTTCTGTAATACTTGATGCAAGCATACCTATTGAAACTGCTGCCATTGCTAGTAATAAAAATCCTATCATAGTTACAATTAATGTTGGTATAGTTACATCTCCAAAGAAACTTATTATAATGGCATAAACTATTGAAAATAAGATAGTAATTAAAATTATAGTTACTGCCGCAAAGAACTTGCCAAGAACTATAGAACTTACACTTCTAGGTGATGTAAGTAACAATTGCTCTGTTCCATTTTTTCTTTCTTCTGAAAACATTCTCATTGTAAGTAATGGAATCATTAGTAATAAACCATATCTTGCAGTAGCATAATATAAATCTCCTAAATAAACAGAGCCATAACTAATTGTAGTAAGATAAAAGAAAATGCTATACATAAGCATAAATACACCTATAGTTATGTATCCTATTGGAGATAAAAAATATGTTTTTAATTCCTTTTTAAATACTGCCCACATTATTTTTTCTCCTCCTTTTCTTCTACATTATTTTTTATTTGGTCATTTTCCTGTGTATTATCCACTTCTTCTTTTTGCATTTTCTCTATTCCGTCGTTTTCTTTTGCTTTATCTATTAACTTAATAAATGCATCTTCTAGTGTAGTCTCTGTTTTCTTAAGTTCAAATATTACAATTTCTTCTTTAGGCAATACTTCGAATAATTTCTTTCTTAAGTCTACATCTGATGAAGAAGTGACAATATATTGTTTTGTTCCATCATTGTTATCTCTTTTAAATTCTATTGTTTCGATTTCTTTTATTTTTTCTTTTAAGTTTTGCATATTATCTTTTGGATCTTCTACAGTAATAGAAATACTATTTTTCTCTTTCGTTGCTTTTTCTAAATTTTCTGGTGTATCTATTGCAATTATTTTCCCTTTATTTATTATAATTACTCTTTCACAAATTTGACTTACTTCTGATAATATGTGTGTACTTAATATTACTGTATGCTTTTGGCCTAGTTTTTTTATTAAATTTCTTA
The DNA here is from genome assembly GCA_944391835.1 of uncultured Clostridia bacterium. Classification (GTDB taxonomy): domain Bacteria; phylum Bacillota; class Clostridia; order TANB77; family CAG-508; genus CALXVA01. The sequence goes on from CALXVA010000004.1 coordinate 37,257, forward strand.
TTTCTGTTATTTGTTTTGGGTCTAGACCAACTGTTGGTTCATCTAAGATAATTACGTCTGGATTTCCTATTAATGCACCAGCCATGCTCACTCTTTGTTTGTACCCTCTTGATAAATTTCTTATTAGTTTATTTTGTACTTCTTCAAGGCCAACTTCTTTTATCACTTCCTGAACTTCTTGCTTTCTAACATTCCTTTTTACCATTTTAAGTTCAGCCATATAGGTAATAAATTCCTTTGCTGTTAGTTCGTAATATAGTGGCACATTTTCTGGCATATAGCCGATATCTTTTTTAGCTTTTTTTTGTTTTTTAGAAATATCATTTCCATTAACAATAATTTGACCGCTTGTAGGCTCGATAAAGCCAGTAATCATATTCATTGTGGTACTTTTGCCTGCACCATTAGGCCCTAAAAATCCTACCACTTCGCCGTCTTTTACATCAAAACTGATGTTGTCAACTGCTACAGTGGAACCATACTTTTTTGTGACATTTTTTACTTCTATCACTTTACTTTCCTCCAATCTCTTATTTCCGTATGTTTTTACGGCTTTATATTAACATTATTTTCTAACGTGTGCAATACATTTCACATAACTTTCACATTTAAAGTTAGTAATATTTTTTAAAGAAAAGTTAATAAACTTGTACTCTGTTCTTAATTTAATTTATTTGAATATATTGTTACAAATATTTTTTGAGCATTAAGAAGTGGAGGTTTTGATGGTGGACTTTATTTACCCTTTCCTTATTTCCTTTATTATGGTTTTTATTGCAGAATTAGGTGACAAAACTCAACTACTTGTTTTGTCTTTTTCTGGTGGTGTACGAGTAAGAAATATAATTTTAGGAATTGCAATTGGTTCTTTTTTTAGCCATGGAATTGCTATACTTTTTGGAAGTAAAATTGGTGTTTTAGAGAACGAAAATTTACATTCATTGATTAAATTTTTTACTTATTTTTCTTTTATTGTAGTGGGAATTTTATCTTTAATGCCAAAAAAAGAAAAAATAACTTCTACTCCTGATAAAAAAAATTCTTTATTAGAAAAAATATCTAAATTAAATATTGGTTATACTTTTATAATTGCTTTATCTATACTAGTTGGAGAGTTTGGGGATAAAACCTTTTTAGCATCACTTGGCTTTGGTATACAATATCCTTCTTATAAATTTATGCTAATTGTTGGGGCTATACTTGGTATGATTGCAAGTGACTCTATTGCAATTATCTCTGGTAAATTTATTAGAAAATATATATCAGAAGAGGCAATGAAAAAGTTATCTCGGTATATTGTTTTTGATATTTGGAATACTAGGTTTTATTTTCTAGTACTCCAATTATTCTATTTTCTTACCCTATTTTGTTGTGGTCAAAAATTATATATTTTAACTACATTTTTAGTCTTTTATTAAGGTCTTTATCCACACTTCGTCCCCATTCTCGTTTTTTATTCTTAAATTTGGAAACGTAGTTGACATTCTTTCATTAGTAAAATATTCGTTTTCCATTTTGCTTCGTATTTCCGAAAATATATTTCCATCTACTGGCTTATATACTTTATTATATACTACTCTATTTTGGTATGTTTGTATTCCCCATATAGTTACCAATCCATCGATGACTAGGAATATAAATATACCAAGTTCTACAATATTTCTTGTATGAGGCTTTATTTTATCAACTAATTTATCTATTATAGGTTTTACCCATTTAACAAGTATAATAGCTAACACTCCCCAATATATTGAAAATGTTAAACATATTCTTCCATTTAAATTGTATTGTAAATATTCGTAATTCCAGAATCTAGTTCCATATATAGCTTCTAGGCAATAACTTAATACATATTCTCCAATGGAGCCAAATATAAAGCCTGCTATAAATAGTTTAACAAATCCTTTACAATTTAATTTGTCTAATGTAAAAATTAGACCAGCACCACAAATTCCATATATTGGGCAGAATGGTCCCCAAATGAAGCCTTTTCTACTCTCTAGCACACCATTACCAATATAACAATATGCCGTTTCTATTATTAGCCCTAATATGCTAAATATAAAAAAATACCAAAACAAATGATGAATTGTTACTTTATTACTCTTTTCCATATAAAATCCTCTTTTTATTCCATATATTTTTACTACTATTATTATTTTTGTATTACTATTTTTTATTCGTTTTTATAGTATGTTTATTGTAATTAACACATAAAATTAAAATCAACAATAATTATTATACTATGAATTTTAAATTTTTTCTACAAATTTTATATTTTTTTATTGACTTATGGCTAAAAAAGTGTTAATATTATTATTGCATTTGTAAGGAAAATGCTAAAAAATAACATTTATAACTTTTAAAAATCTAATTGGGTCAGTAGCTCAGTTGGATAGAGCAACGCCCTTCTAAGGCGTGGGTCGGGGGTTCGAATCCCTCCTGGCTCACCAATACAAAGGTTTTCAGAAGTTTATGAATGTTATTTTTTATATATTACAATAAATGTTATTAGTGCCTTGATTTAATAAATGTGTTAAATCAAATTTGACAAAAATAACATATTGCGATATTATTTAAATACAAAATAAATGTGTCTAAAACCGATAGACATTTTGTAGTTAGTATGTGTACCGCGAATACACATACTTTTTTTGCTCAGAAATAGAGTAACTCAAGCTGTAAATATATCACTATGTTTTACATAAAAAAACAAGCGAACATTAACAATTTATAAAACTTTTTGACACTAATTAATATAAATGTTATCATACAGTAAGTGGTGATAAAAATGAGCCTAAAAAGCAGATTAAAAACTATAAATAAAAAGCAACTTATTATTTTTCTAATTATTATAATAATAGCAATTTTTGTTAGAATATATAAATTTCCAAATGCCCTAAAAGAAGTAAATTCAGATGAAATGATGCTTGCCGTTAATGCAAAGTCAATTGCAGATACAGGAAAAGATATAAATGGCATATCGTATCCAGTATATCTATTAGGCTTTGGTGGTCAAAGTGTGCTATTACTATATCTTATTGTATTTTGCATAAAAATATTTGGCTATTCCCTTTTTGCAATTAGACTTCCACTTCTAATTATTAGCATAGTCTCTTTGGTTGTATTTTACGATTTAATAAGGAGAATAAGCAAAAATAATACTATTACACTTATTGGTTTAGGATTACTTGCTATCTCTCCTTGGCATATATTACAAGGAATGTGGGCATTAGATTGCAATATTTTGCCTCATATTTTACTAATAGCAGTTTATTTACTATATATTGGTATACTTAAAAAAAGTAGATGGACATTATATTTATCTATGGTATTTTTTGCATTAACTCTATATTCTTATGGAATTGCAATATATTTTACACCGATACTATTATTAGCTCTTGCAATTTATTTAAGACGTAAAAAGAAAATATCTATACCTGATTTAATAATTTGTATAGTTATTTTTTCAGTACTTGCAATGCCAATTATCTTAATGTTTGCAATAAATATATTAAAAACAAATCAGAGCATTTATCTTGGAAATATAACTATTCCATATTATGAAAGTCTATCAAGAACTGATGATATGCTATTTTTCTCACCTAATATATTAGTTCAATTATTTATAAACATTGGATTTACTGTACTTATGATATTAGGCGAATTTGATGGGTGTGTATGGAACTCCTCTCTTGTTTTTGGAACTGCTTATCATATAACATTAGTTCTTGTAATTGTAGCTATAATTATTAAAATAAAAAACAAGGCTTCACATATACATTTTGGTTTGTCAGATGTATTCTCTTCCACAACAGATTCTGTTCAAGAAACTGTGGACGGAAATACAAATTTGCAAGATAATTTTCCTCGATTTTTAATTTTGAGTTGGCTATGTACAAGCATATTTACTGGAATTGTAATAAATCAAACCAATATAAACAGGTTAAATACTATTTGGTATCCACTTATTATGCTAGCAACTTTTGCACTATATTATTTTTACAATTATTTTAAGGTTTTTGAGACGAATAATAAGAATGGTAGTAAAAAATCAAAGATTTATGCAATTAGTATAATTTCTATATTTATGATTTTATTTACATCATATCTGATTTACTTTAATTGTTATTATGCTAATAAGGTAGATATGTCGATTTGCTTTTCAAGAGGTATGTATCAAGCTTTAGAATATACAAATACATTGCCTATAGATAGTGTAAAAGTTGATAATTTGGATAATGACGGAAGTATTGATATATATATTAAATCCAATAATTATTTTACAGATAAAATATTTGATGAATTAAGAAGACAAGATGAGCTAGATAATGCTTTGAATGAATTAGATGGCGAAGTTTTAATTATAAATGAGAAGAGGAATGTGAATATAGACAACTATGATTTCGTGAAGTTCGGCGAATATTATGTGGTTTTTGAGAAAAAATTTCTTTTTAGTCGTTAAGAGGAGAGCAAAATTTGCTCCCCTTATCTATCTTTTTCTAATAGTCTAATTTTCTGTGCTATTTGTATTTGTTATTTCATAAAATTTTTCTAGTGCTTGATTAAAAGTTTCTTCTCTAGATACTCCACTTTGAATATATGGGTATATTCTTTTTCCTTTTACGTTTAAATAAATATTCCAAGTTTGATAAAAATTCTGATTTCCACAAAATTCGACAAAATCATTTATTGCATCTATTCCCTCTTTCAATTCTTCTCCATTATCTATTTCTATATATGTTTCGTAATTTAGCAATTCACCATTATAAGTTTCATTTTCAGTAAATAGTTCCTTTTTAGAGCTGTCCCATAAATTAAAATAATATTTTTGGCAATTATCAGAGAAGTCATCATTTAGTGATGTCCCTCGTTTTATTATTGTAAATTTTATATCTTCGTTGTCTTTTAATTCTAGTTTATATGTTCCTGCACCGTTTTTGTCAACATTTTTACTAATTACCTTAGCTTGTACTTTATATAAATCTTCTATCTTTCCTACAGGATCTGAATTTGCTTTTAGTCCTACAACATACAAAACATATATTAAAAGTGCTATTGCTATTATTGCAAAAAAGATTCCTCTGATTATTTTTAAAGTAATGTCCATTCCTTTTGTTACTTTATCAATTTTTTTATTTATTTGAAATTCTTCTGGGTATTTTCCAAATTTATTTTTTTGTTCTTCTTCCCTTTGTTCGTTCCATTGTTCCAGTTCTTTCCAGTCATTTTTATTATCCATTTTACTCCCCTTTTTATTGTATATTAAAAATCAACTTTTTATTTAACATTTCAGTATTTTGGCAATCTTTCTGTTTACAACATAGTAATTACTTTACTAAATAAACTTTGCCAGAATTAAGCCTTTCTAAATGAGTTACATTTTCTAAATTCAATGCCTCTTTTATTGTATTTAATATGGCTTCATTGTCTTGTATATCATTTATAAATACTATTACTCCATTAGATGTATCTTTATCTAAAAAAATCTCTTTTATTTTTTCTTCACTACATTCAATGTCTAAAGCTATATACGACTCATCTATATTCATGAATAGTAATATATCATCTAAAAATCTCTCATTACCCGAATCCATAATATATAGTGTTGGTAAAGCACTTAATTCATTTTTAGTCATTTCTACAATATCCTTTTTATCCGAATACATTGCTTGTGGTTCTATTTTAGTAGCTTTGCCTGTAGCTAGGCTTATAAAATAACTTGAAACAGTTGGCATTATTGCCATTAGCATAAATATTAATAAGATTATTTTATTTAGTGTTTTTTCTTTAGTTATATTCTTTAGCAATAAAATTAAAAAGTAAAGAACAAGTATAAATATTAAATTACAAACAGGCATCATATACCTTAAGTCTTTCCAAGGTGCAGATATCGCTATTAAGATAAAATAAGCAAATGTCGGAATTGCTATATATTTCACGTATTTATTATTTACATCTATCAGCTTAATTCTTTTACTTTGCTTATAGATAATTATTCCTAATATAAAAATTATTAAAAGGAGTAATGTCATATTAAATGTGTATTCGTTTATGACTAATAAGTATTGTCCAATTCCGACTATAAATTTAGGAATATCTATTAAGTTATCTATAACTCCCTGTCCTCTATAGCCAAAGAATATGTGTTGTATTGAGTATGGAAATATTGCTACCGATACTATTCCAGCTAGAATCATCGTACATATATATTTTCCTAATGCTTTATAATTTTTATCTTTTATGTATTTAACAACAAACATTATCGCTAATATTGCTAAATAAATTAAATAGTAATAGTGTGTTAATGAACCTATTAGTGCAATTAAGCCAATTGCAAATAATAGCATATTGTTTTTTTCGCATTTATCTAATAATCTTAAATGTAAATATGTTGTAATTACTATGCACATATTAGCCAATGCGTACATTCTTATATAAATTACATTATTTATAGATGACATTATCAAACCTGAAATCAAGGCTAAAATAGCTGATTTTTCTTTGTAATGACTAAATCCTGTCAATAATTTTTTAATAATTAGGTACATAAATACAGTTGTGAATAGATATATAATTATATTTAATATTATAGCTGGCCATTTTGAAAAACTGCCTATATTAAAGTTTTCTGCTATTCTTAATAACAGATAATACAATGGTGGATGCACATCATTTTTTTGATTTTCATATACCGGTTTAAAATCGTTTTTTTCCTCTTCATCTATAGTCATATAATCTTTATAATATTCGCTATTATGCCAAGTGTTAAAAAAGTCTTCATTGTCTTGTATATAAAGTTTATCATAATGAGTTAATGCTATAGAAAGTGCTTCGTCCATGTGCAAATATGATTTTTTGAAACCTGCTACTACAAATACAATAGTTTGAACTAGCAAAATTATTGCAATAATTATTATTTCTTTTTTGTTGTTTTTCATTGTATCCCCTTTAATTTTTTTCAATTAAATTATAACATAGATTTAGAAAAAGCCAAGAATAATTTGATTTTTCTTTTTATCATAAGAGAGGTGCGACACCAAGGAACAAAAAAATTTGATAAATATACATATTACCTAAGGTTTGTATCATATTTTGGTGAAAAAAACATTATCTAGTAACTACGTGATAGCAAATACAATTTCTCATAATGCATAAAAAACATACCACATAAGTCTTTGAACAACCTATATGGTATGTTTTTTTAATTACTATGCTCTCCAAAAAGCTCCATATCCTCTGTATGCTTCATATAAATCAAACTTACTTGTTACTTCATAAGGTGCATGCATTGAAAGAACTGGTACTCCACAATCTATAACATCTATTCCCTTATTTGCAAGAATATATGCTATAGTACCTCCACCTCCAACATCTACCTTTCCAAGTTCTGCTACTTGGTATCTAACATCATTTGTCTCAAAAATATTTCTTACTTCTGCTACAAATTCCGCATTTGCATCTGATGCTCCAGATTTTCCTCTTGCACCAGTATATTTATTTAAAGATATTCCTCTTCCCAAATATCCTGCATTTATTCTATCTGAAACATTTGCATAAATTGGATCAAAGCATGCGTCAACATCAGCAGATAACATCTTTGATTTGCAAAATACTTTTTCTAATAAGTTTGGCTTATTTACTCCTAATTTATTTAGTATTTCTGACATAAACATATTAAATACATCTGATTCCATACCAGTATTTCCCATACTGCCTATTTCTTCTTTGTCTGCTATTATGCATACTGCTGTTCTGTTAGGTATTTCTTTCATATCTACAAGTGCTGTTAATTCTGCATACACACAAATTTTATCATCTTGTCCGTACCCTGCTACCATACTCTCGTCAAATCCCATACTTCTGCACTTCATAGCTGGTACAAGTTCTAATTCTGAACTTAAAAAATCTTCCTCTGTAATTCCATATTTTTTGTTTAATATGTCTAAAACATTTAACTTAACTGCTTCTGGCACATCTGCTGAATATGGTATACTTCCTATTAATAGATTTAGGTCTTCCCCATCTATTCCATTTTTTAGCTTTTTCTCCATTTGGTCTTGTGCTAAATGTGGTAATAAATCTGTTATTGTAAATATTGGGTCTTCTTCACTTTCTCCTATATTTATTTCTATTTTTTCTCCACTTTTCTTTACAATAACTCCGTGGATGCTAAGTGGAATTGTAGTCCATTGGTATTTCTTTATTCCTCCATAATAGTGTGTTTTAAAATATGCAAGTTCATTATCTTCATATAATGGATTTGGTTTTAAATCCAGTCTTGGGGAATCTGCATGTGCTCCTATTATATTTACTCCCTCTTCTATGCTATTTTTGCCTATTACAGCTAGATACATACTCTTATTTCTGTTTATATAATATACTTTATCTCCTGCATTTAATGTATCTAATTCATCTATATTTTTAAATCCATTACTTTCTGCAATTTTCTTGCTACTTTTAATTATTTCTCTTTCAGTCTTAGAATGATTCATAAAGTCAATATATCCTTTAGCATAGTCGAATATATTTTCCTTATTCTTTACACCATTCCAGCCATTCTCCTTTTTGTTAAATAGTTTTTCTTTTAACATTTCAACTTCTGTTTTCTCTGCCATAAAATCGCTCCTTTCTATCCTTAACAATTATATTCATTTGTTACAATTTTTTCAATATAAATTTTTAAATTTGTTAATATTATATCCCAAATTTTAATATAATATTAGCATCTAATATTTACAAATTTCAATTTTTGTAGTTTAATATATGTGAGAAAAATGAAAGGATGTGTTTAAAAATGGAGGAAAATAACGAAGAACAAAAAGTAACTAACACTGGAGATGTAAAAACAGAAGTAAAAGAACCAGCAAATGAAGCAAAAGCAGAAACAAGCGAAACTGTTAAAAGTTCTAACGTAAAGAAAGATTATACTGCAAGTAAAAACTTTTTTAAAAATTTCTTTAAAACACCTTATGATGAAATAAAGAAAGTAGCTGAATCACCTAAATCATATTTTATAATAATATTAGTTGCATTTATTGCATGGGTTGTAGCTAATCTTATAGATGGAATTATAGGAATTGCTGATAGTGCTCTTAGAAGTCTATATCCAGATATAATTACATACTTTAAATATTCTTTAGGTAGAATAGGAAATTTGTTTGTATCTATACTAGCTCCTGCGGTAATAATTGCTGTAATTGCTTTAATTATTTTCTTATTTATGAAAAATAAAAATAAGAAAAAAGGCTATATGACTATTGCTAGCACTTTAATTGTATCATACATACCAGTAATCTCAGCAAGCATTATTTCTTTATTAGGAAATATAAATACAACAGTTGCAAAACTTACAAGTACATATTCAAGTTTTTGTTCTGTTATTACAGCTGTGTTAACTTATTTTGCTATTAAGGCATTATATGGTGAAGAAAATGATAACAAAGCTACAATAACATATTTAATTACTATGGGTATATACTTCGGTTTTGTATTTATTTTAAAAATATTTGGACTTTATATTTAATTTATCGTGGACAAAAGGGACTACTGCCTTTTGTCCACGGTTTTTTTAGTTATTATACGATTATTCCAAATTAAGACGTGGACAAATAGGAGTGTCCCTTTTGTCCACAGTTTTAATATTTTTAATAATATTGTGAAATAATTAAAATATTAGCATAAAATATTGAAGTTGATATAAAATAATGATAAAATTATGATAGTAGAGTTTTAAGGAGGTGTCAACATGATTAATATTAGACCAGTATCAGATTTAAGAAATAAATATCCAGAAATAGAAGAATTAGTTTTAAAAGAAGATGAGGCAGTTTATTTAACAAAAAATGGATATGGTTCTATGGTAGTAATGAGTTTGGAAAAATATTCAAAATTAATGAGTGATGCAGAATATAATGAGTATATTGAAAATGCACTAGATGAAGCTGATAGAGAAGCAGAAAATCCAAATACAAAATATTATACGCATGAAGAAGTTTTCGGAAAAATAAGGAGGAAGATTAATGGAGAAAAAATATAAAATAAAATATCTTCCTTTATTTTATAAAGATTTAAACCAAATTACTGATTATATTATGTATAAATTAAATAATGAAATAGCAGCCAATAATTTTGTTAATGAATTAGAAAATGAAATAAACAAAAGAGCATATAGTCCAGATGCTTATGAAAAACATATATCAGCTAAAAAAAGACAATATACATATTATAAAATTTATGTAAAAAATTATATTGTATTTTATACTGTAAAGGGTGATACTATGGAAGTTAGAAGAATTTTGTATTCAAGAAGAAATTTTGATAAATTAGTCTAAAAACAGAAGATTTATAATGGTAAAGAGTTAAGCTTTTATGCTAAAAGAAGATATAATTTAAAATATAAAAATTATATCTTCTTTTTATATTAAAAGAGTGTGTCCACACTTTTACAGTACTGCCCCTAGCACTAATATTCCTATATTATCCCTATATATTTGGTCAAATTGTGAAATAGGCAAAGGATTCTCTCCCAAACCTGCTTCTATAGTGTATCCTGGTCTATTATATTCTTGAATAAACCAATCTTTAAATCCTGCGTACGCAGATTCTGGAGGAGTTATGTCTAATGTATAGCCACTCGCTTCTGAAAATCTTCTTCCTATTTCTTCTGAGTATGGTGGCAAATAATCTGAATATTTCCAATAAATTACTTTACCTTGTGTATGATATGCTAATATTAGTCTAAAATTATGGACTAGTGTAAAGTTATATATAGCTAATGCCTCTGGCTCCGTTAATGGCCCTTCTCCCACAAAGTCTCTAGGCGCTGGCATTGTATACCCTTGCGCAAATTTTATTCTTCTTGCATTTAGCCATCCTGCTGGAAATTGTAAGTTTAAATCCACACCATTGAAGTTTGCTTTCCAACCAGAAGGGAATGGAATATTCGGAAAGTTTAATGAAATATCTTTAAACTGATTATATCTTCCTGTATTTTCTGGTATTACACCTGTTACTAAATCCACACCATCTGGATTTACCATAGGCACTATATAAATAGACGTATTATTAAATAATTCTCTTGTATTATAGCCATATATAAATCCATTTTGCTCATAACTTCTTGCATAATCCTCTACAAATTTCATAAGTACAACAGAAGTTATCCACTCATTTGCGTGAAACGAAGCACTATACATCACTTCTTTTGCACCAACACCTAATCTAATATATGGTATTGGTTTTCCCAAAACACTATACCCTATGTTGCCGAAACTTAAAAAATTATATCTCTTTTTTAACTGTTCTACATTATTTTGCAATATACACGATGAATATGCTATGTTTGTAGGCACAATTATATTATCTTCCATAAAAAATCACCTATTATATAGTATGCTCTAAAATTTATTTTGCTATAATTATGTAAATTTATTTATAAAATTATTGAAAAATTTTTTTGTATATAGTATAATGGGGTAAGTTTAGTGTAAACTAATTTATTCCATTATTTTTATTCTAATATTTTTATGTTTTATTTTTTACTATTTATTAAGAATAGTTTCATTAGTACGTTCCCTAACTTCAGGTAATTCTTATGAAATTTTTAATTTATAAAGGAGCTGATATAATTTTGAATTTTTTTAATGATTTAGAAAAAAATAATAAATTTGATAAAGGACTTTTAGGTGGTATACAAGACTTCATAGAAGATTTGGCAAACTCTCTAAAAAACTCTTCTACTAATCGTGATGAAGATATTGTTACTCAAATTTTATCAAATAATAAAGTAACACTCGCTACAGAAAACAGTATTTTTAAGGCACGCGAAAATGCAATACATAATTATGCAATTCAAACTGAAAGTGACGGTCCTTTATATTATGTATACAATAAAGTTAAAGATTCAGACAATTATAGAGTAATAGAAATAGATGGTGAATCTGAAAAAATGCTTACTGTTAGTAAAGAAAATCTTCCTACTGGTGCAACAGTTAACAGTTGCATAAGAAAAAATGGTGATGATTTTGTTCTGGATACTGATGCTACAAAGTCTATTTCAGATGCTATAAATAATGATGCTAAAACCATTATTGAAGAGCAGAATCAAAAATTAGCAGATTACAGAAAAGATGGACATATTTATTTAGTAACAGAAGATACAAATAATAGAATTTTTTTGTATGATACTACAAGTAAGCCCGAATTTGAAATTGAGGAAATAGATTTTCCAGAAGAGCTTAGGGCTGTAGCAACTGAGGGGAAAAAATTTATTTTTACAAATGGTTCGTACGAGTTATATGAATAAAAAATGAATATGCACTTTTTCATACATATTCATCATTTATTCTATTCCTCTCTACTCTCCCCTGTTGCGTAATCTATTATAATTCCCGGTTGCACATTATAGCAGTACACATTAAAGCATACTCCTTCCCCATCATCTTCTATTGATTGTGCCTCTAATTGTACACCACTAGCCACAAGATTATCGTCTTCAAATATTGGCGTTACTCTATATAATACGTGATTTCTTGTTTCTTTAATGTATTCAGCAATCTCATTTTCAAATGGAAGCATACCTTCCGTATTCATATATCTTGTGCCTGTTATAAGATTTTTTTCATTTGCATTTTCAGCTGTTAACTGATACCCAATTAAATGACATCTATTATACAAATATCCACCATCTACAATATCATACTCTTTATTTATCCAGCCTGTTGGCTCTACACTTGAAATGCTTTCTCTTTCTTCATCTGCATCTGGCATTAAATTTAATCCTATTTTTGCCATTGCAACTCCACATCTTCCTAACGAATCAAGGTCACTATAGCTTTCAAACTCTTCGCTATTTAATTCCTCTTTTGTAAATTCTGGTTTATTGTTGTTTAAAATAACATAAGGGCTTGAATCATACTCCGGTATACTTGCTAAGTCTTCAGCCGATACTGCATAAGTTACTTCATTATTAGTAACTTGCTGGGCCACATCAGAGTTTAAATTGCCAACAACTTGCTCAGCTAACTCCGGACTAAAATATCCTACAATTACAACTAAAATTGCAACGATTAAACCATATATAATTTTATTTGTTTTATTTTGTTTTCTTCTACTCATTTTATCCCTCTTCTGTTCATTTTTTTATTGTATAGGAAGAATCGAAGATTTTTGCTATACAACAAGGTTAAGTTTCCTTGGGCCGTGCGTATTTGCGAAGTAAAACTCACATGTAGCGAAGCCACTTTTCTTATAAAATATCATACAAAACTAAAGATTTCAAGAATTTTAGAATTTTTTCGCTGTAATTTGGTTACTAGATAATGGTTTTTACAAAATAATATATAATACAAACTCTAGGTAATATGTATATTTATTATTTATTAGCAAACATACATTGTTTGCTTTTGTAAATTGTAATACTATAATATTCTTATAATCTAACCTCTATTACAAGCACATTTTTAACATAATCTGCAGAAATACTTCCCCCATTAAGCTCAACTAATTGTTTAGCAATAGATAGCCCTATTCCTGTCGATTCTTTTGCATTTTCTACAGAAAAATATCTATCAAAAATCTTTTGTACAGTTGTTGCATCTAGTGATGTAGCTTTATTAGAAAAAATTATTTCCCCATCATTTTTTAATTCTACTTTAAAGTTTCCGTTACTATACTTTACTACATTTGAAAAAATATTTTCAAATACTCTAATCATAGATGCTTTATTTAATTCTTTTTCTACTTTTTCTTTGCAAATTAGTACTTCTGGTACAATATCTTTTTCTTTAAAAATAGGATAATATGATGCTAAAACCTCTTCTAACAATTCATTCAAATAGCATTTTTCTTTAGTTAATACCATATCCGTATCTAAGATTTTGGCAAAATCAAATAATTGCTCTGTTAATTCTGTTAGTTCTTCCGTTTTTCTATTTATTACAGATATGTATTTTCTGCCATTTTGCGTTAAAGATTCTTCTTTTAGTAATTCTATATAACCTTTTATTGCAGTAAGTGGAGTTCGCAAATCGTGTGATACATTGGTTATATTTCTTTTTAATTCTTGGTTTCCATATTCATATTGTAATTTTTGTTTTCGCATTTCTTTAAGTTCTTTATTTAAGAAAATAGCTAATTTTTTAACACTTGCATCTGATATTAGTATTAAATTGTTTGTATCTGTGTTTAGTATATTTTCTACTGATTTTTGTATTTCTTTAATTGACTTTTTAATACTACATATTTTTAGTATTAAAGTTATACAAATTAAAAGTAAAATGCTAAAAGTTACATATAACCAATTGCTCACGTTTTCCTCCTATTTTCTTATTTTATACAATGTTTTATTTACAATTTAAGTGTTACTGGATAATGGTGCTTTATAAAATCTAGGCACTATATATGTTTTAAATTTTGTTTGAGCGCTTAAGGTGGGGACCGACAAGTTTACAAACTGTTATGCGAAAAGATTTTGAGCATATACAGTTTGTACGATGTTGGGGGCCGAAAACAAACATTTAAAACATACATAGTGCTTAGATAAAGAAAAACACTACTTTTTAGTAACATTTAAGTTGATATTTTTGCTACTTCTTCCACATTTTAAACAGTATTGTAGTATAATGGTTAACCTTAGTGCTTCTTCTTTTGTTATAGATAATCAATTTATCTCGATTTGTATTTTATTTAAGTTGTTTTTTAGAAAAAACATATATTCCTAATGCACTTATTACTATTATTAGTACTCCAGAATAAAAAGGCATTTCATTTATATATTCATTATCATTTCCAATTACTTCATAAGCTTGACTTTCTGGGTTTAATAAATACATTGCTTTAATTAAATTGTATTTAACCTCTCCCCCGTAATTCTCGTTTGGGTATTCTTTATATCCAATAATCACTCCATTATTATCTATTATAGAATGTTTTACTGTTGGTGCAGAACTTCTTAATGCCGATTCTGTAGCTATGTTTATTATAAATAACGCAATAAAGCCAAGTGTGCATATTGTGGTTGCTACGGTTATGTCCGAACATACCATAGCTATAAAATTATATATAGAGCAGAAAGCTATAATTATTAAAGTAGTATTTAGCATTCTTAGCCCAAATTCCGATAGTGGCATTTGCACATTTCCTATTGTTTGAGTCCCTATTATCAGTACTATTGCTATGTAAATTAACTCACAAAGTAATGATACTACTATACTAATAATAAGATTAGATAAATAAATATTTGCTCTACTATGACCTACTATTAGCTTGTTTCTTATAAGCCCCTCTGCATGTTCTTTTCCTACAAAAATACTAACAAAAATTGCAACCATAAGTCCTATAAAATATAAATAATCATTTATGATACTATCTAGCTTAGATACTTTTAACATTGTTAACACATATGTTGCTACTAATATACTAACTATTATGAAACCCCAAAATAATTTTTCCTTTTTTAGTCTATATAGTCCTGCTCTCAATAACTTACTCATTGTTTGCACCTCCTATCAAGTTTAAATAATAATTTTCTAACGATTCGCCTTTTTCTGCAAAGTCCTTTACATTGCAAGCTCTTTTAGAAAGTGAAATAACAAGTTCAGTTACGTTTACTTTTTCAAATATGTCTATTTTTTTATCTGAAATAACTTTATATTGTATATTATTTTCTTCTAAATATTTAACACACTCCTCTAAATTATCTACACTTATTTGTGTTCGTATTTTAAAGTTTTGCTCTAACTCCTTACTGCTAATTTCTTTAACTATTCTATGCTCGTTTATAAAACCATAGCAAGTTGCTATTTTAGATAATTCATCTAAATAATGGCTAGATATTAAAAAAGTAATTCCTTTTTCTTTATTAAGCTTTAAAATAAGTTCCCTTATTTCTATAATTCCCTCTGGGTCTAAGCCATTTATGGGTTCGTCCAAAATAAGTATATCTGGATTTCCTGCTAAAGCAATTGCTAGTCCTAACCTTTGCTTCATGCCTAAAGAAAAATTTTTAGCGAGTTTCCTACCTGTATCATCTAATCTTACAAGCTTAAGTAATTCCTTTATATGTTCATAATTGGGATACCCTATAACTTTGTACTGCTCAATCAAATTTTCTTCTGCCGTCATCCCTAAGCATATTGATGGCTTTTCTATAATTGCACCTATTCTTTTTCTTGTTTCTGTAATCTTCCTTTCTTTATTCGATACTCCATAAATTGAATATGTTCCTGATGTTGGAGTTTGCAATCCACAAAGTACTCTAATTAGTGTAGTTTTTCCTGCTCCATTTTTTCCAATAAGTCCATAAATAGCACCTTTTGGCACGTG
>CALXVA010000005.1 GCA_944391835.1 uncultured Clostridia bacterium
TTTAAAACGAACATATAGAAGAATAGTCATAAAAAATTATGTATTACTCTATACAATAGATGAAGAAACTAGAACAGTCTTTATTTCACATATGTATTACGGTGGAAAAAATTACATAGATAATAAATTTTAAATCAAAACATTTATTTCTTTTTAAAATCCATTAAAAATAATTAAAAAAATATTTAACACAAGTATGAACAATACTTTTATTTGCTGTGTGCAATGAAGTCTATAAAAAATTGTATCAATAAAGTTGTTATCTAAAAAATTCTATGCTAAAATAAAGGAGGAAACAGTATGGAAAAAACACTTACGAGAAAGGACGGAAAGCATAAATGCAAGAACAACAATATGAACTAAACAATATACCTTCATTTAATTCAAAACATATATTTGAATGTGGTCAATGCTTTAGATGGGATGAAGAAAGCGATGGCTCATACACAGGTATAGTAAGAAAGAACGTAATAAATGTTAAACAAGTGGAAAACAGAGTTAAATTTTCTAGTTATGGTGCAGATAATTTAGAAAAACTAGTAATAAATTATTTTGATTTAGCTAGAAACTATGAAGAAATAAAAGACAAGCTTTCAAAAATAGATGAACATTTAGCAAGAAGCATAGAATATGGAAGTGGCATAAGAATCTTAAATCAAGACTTATGGGAAACAATTATATCTTTCATAATTTCAGCTAATAACAATATACCAAGAATAAAGGGAATAATAAATAGAATATCAAAAAATTATGGAGAGAAAATCGAGTGGAATGGAAAGGAATATTATACTTTTCCTACAGTAGAAGAATTGTCTAAAGCAAGTGTAGAAGAACTGCGAGCTTTGGGCTTAGGCTTTAGAGATGTGCGTGTATATGAAACTACTCGTAAAATTCTAGAAAAGCAGGTAGACTTAGAAGAGCTTCATAAGGAAAAGGATACTCAAAAAGTAAGGGATATATTGCTTACTCTTGATGGTGTTGGACCTAAAGTTGCAGATTGCATACTTCTATTCTCAACTTTAAAAAGGTTTGATGTATTCCCAATAGATGTATGGGTAAGAAGAGTAATGAATGAGTTATATATAAAAAATGAAGATGAAACAAAGGTAAGTAAAAAAGAGATAGAAAAACTAGCTAAAGAAAAATATGGCAACCTAGAGGGCATAGCACAACAATATCTGTTTTTCTGGAAAAGAGATACGGCTTAAGATATAAGCTAAATATACTAATAGGTGCTATTGAAATATCTAAAATTATAATTTCTGTACGCATTTTAAAGTATAGAAAAATAAAAAACTAAGTACATAATTGTGCGAGCCATAGAATAGCAAAAAAGGAGAAATTTATGAGTTTAAGAATTATATATGGAAAATCTGGTACTGGAAAAAGTACATATATTTGTAATGAAATAGCAGAAAAAATAAAAAATGGAAACAGAAAAATATACATAATAACTCCTGAGCAATTTTCTTTCACGGCAGAAAAGAAATTGCTTGATGCACTAGATACATCTTCTGTTATACAGGCAGATGTACTAACTTTTAATCGTATGGCATATAGAGTAATAAAAGAAACCGGAAACAAAAATTTATCTAATTTGTCTTTAACAGGCAAGTCTATGCTAATATATAATATTCTTTCCAAAGAGAAAAATAAGCTAAAATTTATAGGCAAGTCTAACGAAAATGTAAGCTTAGTAGAAACACAAATAACAGAGTTTAAAAAGCACGGCGTTACAGTAGAAAGTCTGAAAGAGATTATAGAAAAAACAGAAGACAAATATTTGCAAACTAAACTAACCGATATGCTAATGGTTTACGAAAAATATACTGAAAATATAAATGACAAATACATAGACGAAAACGACAATTTAAGTATTTTAGCAGATAGGCTAGACTTAGTCAAAGATTTTGATGATGCAGATATTTATATAGACGAATTTGTAGGCTTTACTCACCAAGAGTATGAAATCATAAAGAAGCTACTAGTTAAAGCAAATGAAGTAAATATAACTATTTGTACAGATAATCTTAACTTAAGCTTAAATCAAGATACAGATATTTTCTATAGCAACAAATTAACAATAGATAAACTTTATTATATTGCAAGAGAAGAAAATGTAAAAATAGAAAAGCCTATAGTTTTAGACAAATGCTATAGATTTAAGAATAAGGAGCTAAGCCATTTAGAGGAAAATATATATGCATTTCCATATACACAATACAGAGAAAATGTAGAAAATATAGAACTATTTTTGGCTAAAAATCAATATTCGGAAATAGAGCACGTAGCAGAAAACATAGTAAAACTCGCAAGAGACAATGGGTATAGGTATAACCAAATTTCAGTTATAACTAAAAATCTAGATGAATATTCAAACTTATGCAAGATTATTTTTAGTAAATACAACATACCAGTATTTATTGATGAAAAAAAGGACTTTAGCCAAAATATATTAGTAAAATATATCTTATCGCTAATCAACATCTTTGCTAAGAACTGGTCAGAAGAAAGCGTTATAGAGTATATGAAATCAGGTTTAACATCCGAAATAGATGACGATGATATATATATACTAGAAAATTATGCCTTAAGATGGGGCATAAAAGGTAATAAGTGGTATGCAAAAGAGCCTACATTTTACAACGAAACAGAAGAGGAACAAAACAAAATAATTCATATAATGGAAAAGGTAATAAAGCCATTGTTACGACTTAGAGACGAGATAATGGGAGAAAGAAACTATAAAAACATTACAGAAAAGTTATATCAGTTTTTAATAGATAATCAAATAAATGTAAAGATAAATAACGAAATAAAGCACTTAGAAGAAATTGGAGAAGTAGAAAAAGCACGAGAATATGAAACTAGTTATAAAACTGTAATAGAGCTACTGGACGAAATTGTTTCGATTTTTGGAGAGGAGAAAGTAAGCTTCGACAAATATGCAGACATTCTAAAAACGGGACTAGGAAATAGTAGCTTAGGAAAATTGCCAAGTACACAAGACCAAGTAACTGTGGGAGATGTGGATAGGTCTAGAAATCATAGTATAAAAGCTGTATTTATTATAGGACTAAATGATGGTGTTTTTCCAAGCGTCAACAAAGATGAAGGATATTTTAATGATAAAGATAGAGAAACATTAAAGCAATATGGAGCAGAACTTGCAAAAGGCACGATGGAGAAACTATATGATGATAACTTTAACATATACAAAGCATTTTCAACAGCAGAAGAGAAAGTGTATTTATCTTATGTGTCATCTGACTTAGAGGGAAAAGGACTAAGACCATCGATTTTAGTAAACAGAGTAAAGAAAATATATACTAAATTGCAAGAGAAAAGTGACATAATTTCAAAGCAAAGTGAAGTTATAACAGAGCTTAGTACTTTTGAGGAATTATTAGCAAACCTAGAGGCCTTTAGAGATGGAGAAGAAATAGATAAAAAATGGTTTGAAATATACAACTATTATGCAGAAAGTCCAGCGTGGAAAGAAAAATTAGAAAGCAATTTAAAAGCATTAAACTTTAGTATAAAAGCAGACAAAATTAAAAAAGAGTTGGTAGACAAGCTATATGGAAATACTCTAAAAACTAGTATATCAAGACTAGAGCAATACAAATCTTGCCCATTTTCATACTATTTAAAATATGGACTTGACTTACAAGAAAGGCAAGAATTTAAAGTACAAGCAATCGATACAGGAACCTTTATGCACGACGTAATAGATAGCTTTTTTGATAAAATGCAAGAAAGAGGCAGAACTGTAAAAGGCATAAGTGACGAGGAAGAAGAAGACATAGTAGACGAAATTATAGAGGAAAAGCTTGGTCTAAAAAAGAACTACATTTTCACAGGAATACCAAAATACAAAGTATTAGCTAGTAGACTAAAAAAAGTAGTAAAAAAATCTATTAGGTATATAGTATATAGTTTAAAATATAGTGACTTCGAGGTAATGGGGCACGAAATGGAATTCAAGAATGGCAAAGAATACCCTGCAATAGAAGTTAAGCTAGATAATGGCAGAAAGGTAGAAATAACAGGAAAAATAGACAGAATTGACATTGCAAAAACCCCAGAGGGAAAATATATAAGAATAATAGACTATAAATCATCTGCAAAAGATATTAACCTAAATGAAGTAGTAGCAGGTTTGCAATTACAACTCTTAACATATTTAGATGCAGTATGCAATATAGAAGATGTAATGCCGGCAGGAGTTCTATATTTTAACTTAATAGACCCAGTAATAAAAACAGGCAAGAACGTAACAGAGGAAAAATTGGACGAAGAAATACGAAAGCAATTTAAAATGAAAGGACTAATTTTAGCAAATGTGGACATAGTAAAAAAGATGGACAAGACACTAGAAAGTGGAAGCTCAAATATAATTCCAGCTTACATAGACAAAGAGGGAAATCTATCAAAAAAATCTAGTATAATTACACAAAGTCAGTTTGAAAATCTGCAAAAATATATGAATAAAATATTAAAACAAATTTCAGGAGAAATACTAACTGGAAATATTGATGTAAAGCCATATTATAAAATAAAGCAGGGGAAAACGCCATGCGAATATTGCAAATATAAATCAATATGTAATTTTAACACAGGCATATGCAAGAAAGAATATAACTATATTGGAAATGAAGAGAAAGATTATATATTGGAGAGAATAAAGGAAGAGGTATAACTTGATTTTGTTCATACAGTATTAAGCAACTATGTATATTTTTCAAATTTTTTCGAACCTTGGCGAAAGCAAACATATAACCACAATTAAAAAATTAATTTTTTAATTGTGCTCGTTTGCTCCAATTCGCACTCGCCTTATGTAAGGCTCGTTTGGTCGCTTACGCGTTTCTACAAAAAATTTTAAAATATACATAGTTGCTTAATAAATAAGAAAATAAATCAGTGATTGGTGAAAGGAGTTAAGATGAAAGATTTAACTAATGATATAATAGTGCATAAAAATATAAATGGTACAGAGTTTATACAGTTTAGGAGATTACTTGAATTTCCGAATTTGAAACATTGCTATACATTAAGAAAAAATGGTATAAATGTACAAGTGAAAAATGGAGATAAAACGGAATTATTAGAAAGCTACAGCAAAGTAGTAGATAGTTTAAATAATGACGAAAAATCTAATTTTAGTTCAAATAATTTGAATCAAGAAAATAATTTAAAAATAGAGAATATAGGCAGTATAAAACAAATGGAAAGTTTGCAAAAAGATAAAACTTTTACTATAAGCAATATAGTAAAACCTCATCAAACTCATACAGATAAAGTAGAAGTAGTAAACAGTAGTAGCGATACTTTTGAAGAAGTAGATGGAGTAATTACAAATAAAGAGAACATACTCCTATGTACATCATCTGCAGATTGTACTTCGCTATTTTTCTACGATGATGAGAAAAAAGTAATAGGAGATGTACACTCTGGATGGAGGGGAACTCTACAAAAAATAGGGAAAAAGGCAGTAGAAAAAATGATTAGCGAGTATGACTGCAAGCCAGAAAATATAATTTGTTGTATATCGCCTTGCATTAAAAAATGCCACTTTGAAGTAGAAGAAGATGTAATGCAAATGTTTAAAAATGAATTTGCCTACACAGGCAGAATAGATGAAATAATTGAAAAAGGAAAAGTTGTAGATGGAATACAAAAATACAACATAGATACTACTCTAATAAATAAGATTATTTTAGCAGAAGTAGGATTACAGGAAAGCAACATTATAGATAGTAATATTTGTACTGTATGCGATTCAGATTTATTTCATTCATTTAGAGCCGATGGAGAAGCTTCTGGAAGAAATGGAGCTTTTATAGGAATGATTTAATAAATATAATTTTATACTAAAGCATAAGAAAAGTTGCTTCGCCATAAGTGCATTTCGCTTCGCGAATATGCACAGCCCAAGGAAACTTAACCTTGTTGTATAGGCAAAATCTACGATTTTTCCTATACAATAAAAAATCTACCTTTTAAGGGTAGATTTTTTAACAGTAAAACTTAACATCGTCTAGTTGATAAGTTTCTTTCCATTTTGAAATAATATAAAAATAATTTGATGCAATTGTTTCCATTATAGAATTTAAATCTTTATCTGGAATTTTACTATTATTATTTGCTAATATACAGCCACCACGTTTCGTAAGCCATACTTTAGTAGAATTAGGTACAGGTCTTCCTTTAGAAATATGTACATGGATTGGTTCACTATTCTCATTTGACCAAAAGAAAACTTTATAACCGTAAAGTTCAAAAATACTAGGCAATTTTTATTCCTCCTTCGCGAGCCCACTTATAAAAATATGGAGCTCCTTGTTCTACTACTTTTCTAAATAATTCTATTTCTTGTTCAGAATAATTTCCTTCTTTATAAGTGATTTTATAACTTGGAAGCTCAAATCTAACACTATCAAATCCATTTTCAGTAGGTCTCTCAAAATGAACAAATAATGTTTCTTCACCATTTTCATTTATTTTTATACTCGAAAAAACTACTTCTGTTTCATCAGAATATTTAACAAATGGATATACCATATTTACTCACTCTCCTTTTTGATACTTTTAGTATATCATATTATGAAATCATTTTCTATATTTTTACACAATAATTACCGTTTATCTAAAAATAAAACCTCTTAAAGACATATTATTGAAAGTAGCTAAAAGGTAGAATATAATAAAATAAAAAAAGGGAAATAATATGGAAATAAAAATAACTACAAAAGAAGATTCAACATTAAAAGATGATGAAATTCACATAAGCATTGAAACAAATAAAGTTACACAAATAAATAAACTAATAGAATATATAAATTTGTATTCTAAAAAAATTAAAGCATATAAAAATAATGAAATCATAGAACTAAACTTAAATGATGTTATTACATTCTATAGCGATAAAAAGAATAATTACTGTAGAACTGGTAAAGAAATTTACAGAATAAAATACAAATTATGTGAGATAGAAAATTTATCAAATGATTTTATAAGAATTTCAAAAAGTACTATAGTTAACATCAATTATATAAAATGCTTTGATATAGGAACTACAGGCAGTGTAATTGTAAAGCTGAATGATGGAACAAATGAATTTGTATCAAGAAGAAAGATAAAAGATGTAATGAAATATTTAGATGAAAGGAGTATATAGAAAATGGAAAAAATGAAACTTGTATTTAGAAACGTAATATTTTACATTATAGGCTATATAGCATTTTATCTAATATGTATACTTATAGCAATAGTAGTTATGAATGTGACTGGAGCAAAAAATATATATGAACTTACAATAGAGATGTGTAATGATTATTTCTTTATTATAACCATAATTTATACAATATTATTTGTAATGTCATTATTGATAATACGTTTATATGATTTAGTTTCAATAAAAAAGTTAAACACAAAACTAAAAAAAAAAAGGAGGGGGTAAAAATGAAAACGAAGAAAAGAATTGCAATAGTAGTAAGTATAATAGCAATTATAGTAGCAATAGGAATAGGAGTATATAGTGTACTATATAGTCATTTATTTACACTAGATGGAAAAGTGGTGCAAGATGGATATGATGAACTTATTGACAGAATTAAATCAATGCAGGATGGAGAAACAAAAAACGAAGTAATAGAACTTTTTCAAAATGTAATAAAACCAGAGGACTTAAATAGTTTGAATTAAAAAATATAAAAACTTGGAGATTATTAAGATTTCCAAGTTTTTTTGTATGGTTATAGGAAAAAATTGTTTTTAATTTATATACTTTTTAACCTTGATAATAATCAAAAAAAATGCTAATATATAGTAGAAAAAATCAGATAAATATTAGGCTATAGTTAGACCATATTACACTGTAGTTACGAAAGGAATAATTATGTTCGAAAAAATAAAAAAAGGTGATACAGTAGGAGTAATTGCTCCATCATCAAGAATAGATGAAGACGATTTAGAACCAATAAATAATTCTGTACTATTGATGGAAAGTACAGGTTTAAAAGTAAAGTTTGCAAAAAATGCATTTAAAAATACATTAGGCTATGGTGCAACACCACAGGAAAAAGCAGAAGATATAAATGAGATGTTTGCAGATAAAGATGTAAAGCTTATTTTCTGTGTAAGTGGTGGATTTAACTCTAATGCAACATTTGAATATTTGGATTATGATGTAATAAAAAATAATCCAAAACCTTTATGTGGTTTTAGTGATAGTACCTCTATAGAAAACATTATATATGCAAAAACAGGTGTAATAACCTTTAATTGTGCTACATTTAAAGCATTAACATCCTGGGAAACACCTTATGCTTATGATGAAGTGATAAAAAGATTTATGCACGGAGATATGAGGCTTGGTAAAGAAGATGATAAATACATAGAAATAAAGCCAGGCATTGCAGAAGGAATACTAGTTGGAGGAAATTTAAGCTTAGTAAATGAGATGTCTAGTGGAAAATATTGTATTGATTTTACCGATAAGCTATTGTTCATAGAAGAATTCTGCTTAGAAACTCCACCAGAACTTGCGTTTAACTATTTATACAATATGAAACAAAACGGAGTATTTGACCAAATAAAAGGCGTATGGGTAGGCAATTATGATGGAAGTGTAGCATTAGAAAAAATATTATTAGATGTGTTAGATAATAAATATACATTTCCAATAATAAAATCTAACAACTTTGGGCATACCGAAAGAAAAACAGTTATACCAGTTGGTGGGAAAGCAAGAATAGATACTAGCAAAAAAGTAAAAATAGAAATTACAGAAAAATTTATGTAAAGCAATTTGCAAAAGGGGACGGGCTCATTTTGCAAAAAAAAGACTAAAACGTAAGTAAAAACTGGATTATAGGATTTAAAATAAAAATTTTTAAACAGAATAAATATAGTAGAGAAACTAATCTTAGGAGGAAATATTAAATGTACAACAATTGGGAGGATTTAGAGCAATCAATAGAAAATTGCAATAAATGCAAATTGTGTAAAACCAGACTTAACATAGTATTTGGAACAGGAAAAAAAGATGCAGATATAATGCTTATTGGGGAAGGACCTGGAGGAGACGAGGACAAGCAAGGAATACCATTTGTTGGCAAAGCAGGCAAGTTAATGAACAAAGCTTTTGAAGGTCTAGGAATAGATAGACAAAGTGTATATATAGCAAATATTGTAAAGTGTAGACCACCTGCTAATAGAGTACCAGAAGATGATGAAGCAGAGGCTTGCTTAAATTATTTACGAAACCAAGTAATATTGGTAAAACCTAAGATAATTGTTTTATTAGGAAGCACGGCTCTGAAAAATATATGTGGCAAGGAATTTGGCATAACGGCATACAGGGGAAAATGGATAGAAAAAAAGGGAATACTATATATGCCAACTTGGCACCCAGCAGCTCTTTTAAGAGATGAAAACAAGAAAATAGAATTTTGGAAAGACCTAAAAGAAGTTGTAAGAAAATACAACGAGATTATGAGTTGATGCTAACTTAAGAAATGTTTTATTGTGCAAAATGTAAAATTTTGTGATATATTTTTGTAGGTGAATAGATTTTAGAAGTAATAAAACATTATAAAAATATAGAAAAACTTTATCATAACATGGAGAACAATATTAAAAATAGTGGGGAGAGTAGTAATTTATGGAAAACGAATATTATAAGCCAATCGACTATGAACTATTAGACAAGAAAACAGCATATAAAGGAAAACGAATTACAGTAGAAGAATTACACTACAAGAATCCAAGAACAGAACAAATAATATATAGGGAACACGTACTCGCTGGACACGCAGCAGTAATAATTCCAGAAACTGATGATGGTGAATTTATAATGATAAAAGAGCCACGTACGCCTATTGGAAAAACGGTTATTGCTTTTCCAGCAGGTATGATAGAAGAGGGAGAAAATTCAGAAGATGGTGCTTTAAGAGAATTAGAAGAAGAAACTGGATATAAAGCAGGAAAAATAAAGAAATTAAGAGAGGTATACCCTGCTATAGGCTATTCTAACGAAAAAGTAACTATTTTTTTAGCAAAAGAACTAGTAAAAACTCATAGACACTTAGATGAAACCGAAGATATAGATGTAATAAAGATTCCTATAACAGAAATTAAACAAATGCTAGATAATGGAGAAATAAGAACTTCTAGCGAGGAAATAGGGCTATTGCATTATTTCTTATATGAAGACAAATAATAAGAATACAGAATAGAATAGTTAGTCGAATAGATTGCAATTAAATATTAATATACTATATAATAAAAAATGTTAATATAATTTTGAAGATGATAAAGAACAAGAGGTATAAAAAGATGAACGAAGAAATACAGAAATATACAGAATATTGTTTAAATTGCCCAGTAAAACCATGTAGCAATAAAGGTTGTCCATTAAATAATGACATTCCAGCTTTTATAAAACAGGTTAAAGAGGGAAATGTAAAAGAAGCATATAAAATATTATCCAAAACCACAGTGCTTGGCAGTGTTTGTGGAAGAATATGCCCACACATGAAACAATGTGAAGGAAGTTGTGTAAGAGGTATAAAAGGCGAGCCAGTTAATATCGGAAAAATAGAGGCTTACGTTTTTGATGAAGCTTTAAAAAATGAATGGTATAAAGAAATAGAAAAAACAAATGAATTAAAAGGAAAAACTGTAGCAGTAATAGGTGGTGGTCCAGCAGGACTTACATGTGCTAGTTTCGTAGCAAGAAGAGGAGCAAAGGTAGTTATATACGAAAAATATAATCATCTTGGAGGAATATTAGAGCACGGAATACCAGAATTTAGACTAGATAAAGACGTATTAGAAAAAACTATTAAATCAATTTTAAATGAAGGTATACTTGATATTAGTGTAGAATATGGCAAAGAATTGGGCAAAAACTTGAGCTTAGACGAGTTAGAAAATAAATATGATGCTATATTCTTAGGATTTGGTGCAAATATACCATCTAAAATGAATATAGAAGGAGAAGAGCTAAATGGAGTATTTGGAGGAAATAGTTTATTAGAAACAAGGAAGCATCCATCATATACAGGTAAAAAAGTTGCTGTAATAGGTGGAGGAAATGTAGCAATGGACTGTGCTAGAACTATAAAAAGAATGGGCGCAGATAAGGTATTTGTAATATATAGAAGAGCAGAAAAACAAATGCCAGCAGAAAGAAAAGAAATAGAAGAGGCAAAAAAGGAAGGAGTAGAATTCTTATTCCAAAACAATATTGTGAAGATACTTGGAAATGAAAAAGTAGAAAAGGTAGAGTGCATTAAAACAGAATTGGTAAAAAAAGAAGGAGAGACAAGAGAAGTACCAGTAAATATAGACGGAAGCAATTACGAGTTAGATATGGATTATGTGGTGATGGCAGTAGGTTCAAGTCCAGAAAAAGATGTTGTTGATTCACTAGGACTAGAGTTAAATAAATGGGGATACATAAAAGTAGATGAAAGCCATAGAACATCAAAAGAAAAAATATATGCAGGTGGAGATTTAGCAGGAGACAAAGGGACTGTGGCTTGGGCAGCAAGAGCAGGAAGAGATGTGGCAGAAGCCGTGGACAAAAGGCAGTAGTCCCTTTTGTCCACAATTTTACTTGCTTAATTCAACATTTGCAGTTAAAATTGCTTTAACTTTTCTAAAGAATTTAGCAATTTTAGAATTGCTTACAACTGTCAAATTAGTATTATTTATAATTTTTTCGTATTTAGCATCTAAATCCATCATCTTATTTATATAAAACTCATTGAATTCAGAGTAATCATCAGAAATGCCAATATAATTTTTATAATTATATAGTCGTAATCTATATTCATCAATGTCTGCTGTAGTTAAAATTTTATTAAATTGAGTATTAAAGAATGATGTAAATATTAGTTTTTGTGTTTCAAAGAATATTTCTTTGATTTTTTTCTTGTAATTCTCCACTTTTTTAGCAACCTTTTGAGACTTCATAACCTCTAATTCATCGTACATTAGTTTATTATTAAGCTTAATTGCTTTTTCTTCGGCTTCCATTATTTTGTCCATATTACTTTCTATTTTTAATAGACTATCAACTCCACATAAATTGGCAAATTTCTCTTTAAATACAGATGAACCATAAAATGTGCTATCATACAATGCCTCTTCACCTGTAATGTATGCCATTTGTGCCACTAAATTACATAAAATTGGATAATATGATGGACTAATTGTTGGAAGTGATATACCATAATATTTAACAATTTCTTGTTCAGTATTAAGTGCTTTAGAAGCCATATATTGTACAGCACCTTCATTTAATGCCATACCACATATTTTTAATTCGCCAAAATCACATAAGCCTAATCTTACTAAATGACCTTTTTTATCTTTAATTTCTTGCAAATAATGAATAAATTCGTGTACTGCAAATTTTTCTAATTCCTCTATTTTAAGACCTTGTTTAAAATACATAGAAGAATTCTTATAAAAATATGTTGCTTCTGCAAATCCTTCAGGAATATCTGCTATATACATTGGTATTCTAGATAATGCTATAAATAGATTTTGAAATATAAAATTTTGATTAGGGAAAGCTTTGCATAGCTTCTCTGCAATATCTCTAGATATTGAATTTACACTTAATGTGTCTAACTTGCCTACTACTGTAATACCATCCTTTTTTAAATCTGATTCTATACTCATATACGTATTTCTCCTTAGTAATTCATATATCAACATTATACTACATAAAAAGCAAAAGTAATATTACATTAATATTACTTTTGTGTTACAAAATTGTTACAATTAGCGAATTGACTCGGTAGTATGTAAAATAATTTTAAGTTTCCGTTCCCCCAACTGCATAACAGTATGTAGAAAAAATTATTTTACATACTACCGAGTCATCAATAATACCTATTTCACTACAATGTTATAAATTTTATTTTTAACATAAATTTCCTTTACAACTGTTTTACCATCAATTTGTGATTGGATATTGCTATTTTGATGAACTGTATTTTTAACGTCATCTTGGCTAGCTCCTGCACTAATTGAAATTGTAGTTCTAACTTTACCGTTTATTTGAACAGGAATTTCTACTGTATCTTCCACTAATTTAGTTTCGTCATAAGTTGGCCAAGCTTCATAAGTAATAGTATTACTGTGACCAAATCTGTTCCAAATTTCTTCTGTAATGTGTGGCGCTACAGGGTTTAGTAATTTGACAAATCCTTCTGCATATTCTTTAGGTATAACATCTTCTTTTGAAGCAGAATTTATAAAAATCATCATTTGAGATATTGCTGTATTAAAATACATATTTTCATAGTCGTTAGTAACTTTTTTAACAGTATAATTATATACTTTCTCTAGATTTTTATAAGCATCTCTATTAGTTGAATTTTTACTATTTTCAGTACTGCTGTTGTTAACAGAGCCATCTGATGAAAGATTTGTGCCAACATCTTGTACTTTGCCAGATTCTACAAACAATCTCCATACTCTGTCCAAAAATTTCTTAGAGCCGTCAATACCATTTGGATCCCATGGCTTAGCTGCGTCAATTGGTCCCATAAACATTTCGTAAACTCTAAGTGCATCTGCTCCATATTCTTTAACCATATCATCTGGATTAATTACATTACCTTTTGACTTGCTCATTTTCTCTCCGTTTGAGCCGAGTATCATACCTTGATGACGAAGTTTAGCAAAAGGCTCTTTTGTAGGAGCTAAACCTTTATTATATAAATAGTTATTCCAAAATCTTGAATATAGCAAATGGCCTACTGCGTGCTCTGGACCACCAACATATAAATCTACTGGCATCCAATGTTTAAGAAGCTTAGGGTCAGCAATTTCGTTTTCATTATGTGGGTCTATATATCTTAAGAAGTACCAACTAGAACCAGCAGAACCAGGCATTGTGCTTGTCTCACGTTTTGCTGGTTTACCCTCGAATGTAGTATTAACCCAATCTGTTGCTTTATCAAGAGGAGAAGCTCCAGTTTTTGATGGAGCATAGTCTTCAAGTTCTGGTAATACCAAAGGCAAATCTTCATCTGCTAATACGTGAATTTCATTATTTTCTGTAAATACCACTGGAATTGGCTCGCCCCAATAACGTTGTCTTGCAAATATCCACTCACGTATTTTGTAATTAACTTTCTTTGTTCCAATGCCTTTTTCCTCTAGCCAAGCAATCATTTTGTCAATTGCCTCTTGTTTTCCAAGACCATTTAAGAAATCAGAATTGATGTGAACTCCATCACCTGTAAAGGCCTCACTAGAAATATCTCCACCTTCTAGTACAGGAATAATATCAATTCCAAATTTAGTTGCAAATGCATAGTCTCTCTCATCGTGCGCAGGTACAGCCATAATTGCACCAGTTCCATATGTTGATAATACATAGTCAGAAATCCATATTGGAATTTCTTTTCCATTTACAGGGTTTATAGCAAATGCACCTGTAAAGCAACCAGTTTTCTCTTTATTAAGTTCAGTTCTTTCCAAATCAGATTTTGCCGATGCCATAGCCTTGTATTCTTCAATAGCTTTTTTATGGTCGCTAGTTGTAATTTCATTTACTAAATCGTGTTCAGGCGAAAGTACACAATATGTTGCACCAAATAAAGTATCTGCTCTAGTTGTAAATACGGTAAATGATTTATCCGAACTTGCTACTTTAAATATAACCTCTGCACCTACAGATTTACCAATCCAGTTACGTTGAATTTCTTTTGTAGATTCTGGCCAATCAACTTCATCTAATCCATTTAAAAGAACTTCTGCATATTTTGGAATATCCATAACCCATTGTTTCATATTCTTACGAACAACAGGAAAGCCACCTCTTTCACTTTTTCCATTTATAACCTCGTCATTAGAAAGCACACAACCTAAACCTTCACACCAGTTTACAGGCATTTCTACTAATTTAGCTAAACCATCATTATATAATTGCTTAAAAATCCATTGAGTCCATTTATAAAAGCTTGGATTACAGGTGGAAATTTCTTTATCCCAATCAAAAGAAAAACCAAGCATTTTTAATTGTCTTTTAAAAGTTGCTATATTTCTTTCTGTAAATCCAGCTGGATGATTACCAGTTTTTATAGCATATTGCTCAGCAGGAAGACCGAAAGCATCCCATCCCATAGGATGAAGCACATTATACCCTTGCATTCTTCTCATTCTAGACATAATATCAGTTGCAGTATAACCCTCTGGATGACCAACGTGAAGGCCTTGTCCTGATGGATAAGGAAACATATCTAGTGCATAATATTTAGGCTTAGAAAAATCCCATACATCAGTTTTAAAGGTTTTGTTCTTGTCCCAATATTCTTGCCACTTTTTCTCTATTTCAGTAAAATTATATGACATAGTATCAATCCTTTCTTTACATATATGTAAGCTTCTTGTTATATAGAAATTATAGAACAAGGGCAAATATATGTATAAAAATAAATGCTGACAATAAATATAACATAAAATAGGCAAAAATACAATGGAAACCTTGAAAAAGTAATAATAAAATGATATCGTATTAGTAGAATTTAACAATTTTAGGAAGGAAAGTGTAGAATTATGAACAACTTTATGAAAATAGCAAAAGAATGTGCGGAGCATGGAATGAATGCAGGAGAGGGAGGGCCTTTTGGAGCAGTAATTATAGACAAAGATGGCAATATTATTGCGAAAGGCAACAATATGGTTCTTGCAAACAACGACCCAACTGCACACGCAGAGGTAACAGTTATAAGAGAGGCTTGCAAAAAGTTAGGCACTTATGATTTATCAGGCTATGTATTGTATACATCTTGTGAGCCTTGCCCAATGTGCTTATCTGCAATAATTTGGGCAAATATTAAAACTGTATATTATGGTTGCACGCGCGAAGATGCAGGCAATATAGGTTTTAGAGATGATGCAATTTATGAATATTTAGAGGGAAAGAAAAAAGATTTACTAGAACTAAAACAGCTAGATAGAGATGATTGCATAGCACTATTTGAAGAATATAAAAAGGATGGTAAGACTATTTATTAGAGTATACATAAATAAATTCAAAACTTGCAAAATACAAGAAAATGTGGTATTATTAGTACACTGTCAATAGACAGATGTTGAGACCGTTATAACATCATCACATAAGGAGGTATACACTATGAAACGGTATGAAAAATTTGTGCTTGAGGCAGAAAAAGGTATAACCTTTGAAGTCTCAGAGGGAATAAGAGGAGAATTAATTATCAGAGCTCGGAATATTGCTACAACTGAAGCTTTAGCGAAAACAAGAGAAGAGTCAATTACAAAAGCTCTGAATGTTGCTACAGCCAATAACTATGTAAATCCTCCAATTCCAGAAGGATACAAGCATGTTTGTGGCAAATGGAACAATGGCTTTGTAATTGAAAGAGATTCTGATGGAAGCCAGTTTGTATGGGTACCTGTTGGAAGTCTCGACTCTAACGGAACACTTGATGGAGAACATTTTTCGCAGAAATTCGGCAGACGAAATTACATGAAGGATGAATTTTCGTATGATGAATTCAATGAAGTTTTAAATGGTGAACTGCTTGAACAACTTGAAAGTGTCAAAAAGTACGGAGGATTTTATATTTCTCGATATAATATTTCCAAGAGTTCAGCAGGAAAACCACAGTCGGTCAAAGGAGTTATGCCGTGGGTAAACATCAATTTTGATGATGCCAAGAAGATTGCATCCACTATCGAAGACAATGAAGCAGTTAAAAGTCATCTGACTTTTGGTGCAGAATATGATTCTGTACTGGAATGGTTTATCAAAACAGAAGTTAAAACTCTTGCTGAAATTGCAGAGGACTCTGCTGAATGGGGCAATCATTGTAATACAGAGAATTCTCCAAAGAAAGTAGTTGAAACAGGAAGCAGAGAAAAATGGTGTGCTAATAACATCTGCGACTTTGCAGGTAATGTGGATGAATGGACACAAGAACAGAACGAAAGTTCGTATCGCGTTATCCGTGGTGGCAGTTACGACCTTTATGGGTACAATTGTCCTGTCGCCTATCGTGGTTACGACAATCCTGGTGAAGTCTTTGACGACACTGGTTTTCGTGCTGCTCTTTACATTAAGTAACTACGCGTATACTGTTAAAGTATTATAATTTGTTCCCAAACACAGATAGAAGGAGAGAACTTTGAAATTTCGGGTTCTCTCTTTCTTTTGATTCTATACGAGAATTTTGCTTTAATAATTGCCCACAATCTTATTTGCATAAAACATAGAAAGTAGTAGAAAAAACTCGAAGAATTTTACTTGACATTAATAACCTAATCTTATATTATATGAGTAAACAAATGCTATGCTCCCTTATTATACAAGGGAACATAAGTTTTGAATAGGAGGTAAATATGGGAAAAGAGATTAGTGAAGAAGAGCAAGCAAAAATAAAAGCTATGATAGATGACTTAATGGTAAAAGCCAAAAAAGCATCGGAAGAGTATATGAAGCTTACTCAAGAAGATGTAGACAGAATAATAAAAGCTATGTCTATGGCAGGGTTAGAGCACCACATGGAGCTAGCTAAAATGGCAGTAGAGGAAACTGGAAGAGGAATTTACGAAGATAAAATAACAAAGAATATGTTTGCAACAGAATATATTTACCATAGTATAAAATATGATAAAACTGTTGGTATTATATCAGAAAATGAAGAGGAGGGCTATGTAGAAATAGCCGAACCTATTGGAATTATAGCAGGTGTAACACCTGTTACAAACCCAACATCAACAACTATGTTTAAATCAATAATTGCAGCAAAAACAAGAAATGTTATAGTATTTGGATTCCATCCATCTGCACAAAAATGCAGTGTGGCAGCAGCAAAACTTTTAAGAGATGCAGCTGTAGAAGCAGGTGCACCAGAAAACTGTATATTATGGATTGAAGAACCATCTATAACAGCAACAAATATGCTAATGCATCATCCAGATGTTAATTTAATTTTGGCAACTGGTGGAACAGGTATGGTTAAAGCAGCATATTCTTGTGGAAAGCCAGCACTTGGAGTAGGACCTGGAAATGTACCTTGTTACATAGATAAAACAGCAAAATTAAAAACATCTGTAAATGATTTGGTTATGTCAAAATCTTTTGACAATGGTATGATTTGCGCTTCAGAGCAATCTGTAATTGTAGATAGAGAAATAAAGGACGAGTTTGAGAAGCTAATGAAAGAAGCTGGTTGCTATTTCTTATCAGAAGATGAGACAAATAAATTAAGAGACACAATGTTTTTAAAAGAAAAAGATGGTGCTTTAAACTCTGCAATAGTTGGGCAAAGCCCATATAAAATAGCAGGAGAAGCTGGAATAGAAGTGCCAAAGGATACAAAAGTATTAGTATTAAAAGAAAATGGAGTTGGAATAGAGCATCCATTCTCTAAAGAAAAACTTAGCCCTGTTTTGGCATACTATGTAGTAGAAAATAGTGATGAGGGTATAGACCTAGCAGAAAAGCTAATTGAATTTGGAGGACTTGGACACTCAGCAGTAATCCATTCAGAAGATAAAGAAACAATAGCTAAATTTTCAGAAAAAGTAAAAGTAGGAAGAATTATAGTAAACTCTCCATCAACACATGGAGCTATTGGTGATATATACAACACAAATATGCCGTCACTTACACTTGGTTGTGGTACATTTGGTGGAAATTCAACAACAGCAAATGTATCTAGTGTAAACTTAATAAATATAAAAAGAGTTGCCGATAGGAGGGTTAATATGCAGTGGTTTAAAGTTCCAGAAAAAATATATTTTGAAGCAGGTTCAATAGCATACTTAGAAAAAATGCCAGATATAACAAGAGCCTTTATAGTAACAGACGAATCAATGGTAAGTTTAGGATATATAGATAAAATTCTATATCATCTAAGAAATAGAAATCAATATGTACATTCAGAAGTATTCTCAGATGTAGAATCAGATCCATCATTTGACACAATAAATAAAGGAGTTCAAATGATGAATGAATTTAAACCTGATGTAATTATAGCAGTTGGTGGAGGAAGCCCAATAGATGCAGCAAAAGGTATGTGGCTATTCTATGAGCATCCAGATGCAGATGTAGAAGGTTTAAAACTTAAATTTATGGACATAAGAAAACGTACATACAAATTCCCAAAACTAGGAGAAAAAGCAAAATTTGTAGCAATACCTACAACATCAGGAACAGGCTCAGAAGTTACATCATTTGCAGTACTTACAGACAAAAAGCAAAACAAAAAATATCCATTAGCAGACTATGAGCTAACACCAGATGTAGCAATAGTAGATCCAGACTTAGTAATGAGCTTGCCAAAGAAAATTACAGCAGATACAGGTATGGATGTACTAACACACGCAATAGAATCTTATGTATCAAATATGGCATCAGACTTTACTGATGGACTAGCAGAAAAAGCAGTAGAACTTGTATTTAATAACCTAAGAGAAGCATATAATAATGGAAGCAACAAAGAGGCAAGGGAGCACATGCATAACGCAAGCACAATAGCAGGTATGGCATTCACAAACGCATTTTTAGGCATCAACCACTCTTTAGCACATAAAATAGGAGCAGAATTCCATATGGCACACGGTAGAATAAATGCAATATTACTTCCTTATGTTATAAAATACAACAGCAGTAGACCAACAAAATTTGTATCATTCCCAAAATACGAATACTTTATAGCAGACCAAAAATATGCAGACTTAGCTAGAAGAATGCACTTCAAAGCAGATACAAATGAAGAGGGAGTAAATTCTCTAATAGAAGAAATAAAGAAATTAAATGCAGACTTAGGAATAGAAAAGAGCTTTAAAGAAGCTGGAATCGATGAAACTGAATTTATGGCAAAGGTTGATATGCTTGCAGATAGAGCATTTGAAGATCAATGTACAACAGCAAATCCAAGAGTTCCATTAGTAAGTGAACTAAAGCAAATTTTAATAGACAGTTATTATGGTAACTAAATTAGAAATTGGGGACAGTCCCCTTTTTCTAAAAAAGGTGTATGATGATTCACACACTATTCGGGGGTAAAATTTAATTTAAGAAAAGAGGTATACTAATATGTCCCGTTTAGCACGTAGAAATCTATGTACATCTTTTTTTCATGTCATTGTACAAGGTGTAAATAGAGAATTTATTTTTGAAAAATATAAATATAGAGAAAAATACTTTCATTTATTGGAAGAGGTAAAAAAAGACCATATTTTAGATATTCTTGCATATTCGATTATGTATAACCATACACATATGTTAGTTCATACAGAAAAGATAAAAGAACTATCAGACTTTATGAAGAAAGTTAATGAAAAATATGCTAAATACTATAATTATATGGAAAATAGAGTAGGCCACGTTTTTAGAGATCGATATATGAGTGAACCAATAACAAATAAAAAATATTTAATAAATTGCTTAGTTTATATTCATAATAATCCAGTCAAAGCCAATATTGTAAAAAAATGTGAAGATTATCAATTTTCG
Organism: uncultured Clostridia bacterium; assembly: GCA_944391835.1. Taxonomy (GTDB): domain Bacteria; phylum Bacillota; class Clostridia; order TANB77; family CAG-508; genus CALXVA01. Next base: position 20,525 of record CALXVA010000005.1, read on the forward strand.
AGCTATTTGGATTATATAAATGAAACCAAATTTGTAAATAAAGATATAATTAAGTTAGTATTTGATACTAATAAATTGGATTTAAGTTTATATAAGGAATTGCATCTTGGAAAAAGATATTATTTTTCGGATTACAATAATGCTACAGAAGAAAATGTACAAGAAATTTTACAAGAAATTGAAAGAATGTATGGCCAAAATATAGAAAATTTATTAAAGAAAGAGCATCTTGTATATAAAATTGTACTAGAAATAAAAGAAAGAATTCCCAATATATCAAATCTACAAATTTCGAAAACTTTAGGAATAAATAAAAATATAATATATAAGATATTAAAATAGAAAAAGGGGACTGTCCCCAATTTCTAAGAGAGTTGACATAAGTTAGAGAAAATAGTATAATAGACTTGTTCGATTAGCAAAGCTAATGTATAAAAAATGGAGGTAAAAGATGTATAACCGGCAATATTTTGTTTTGTTTGGAAAGAAGCTGACAAAGGAGGATTTTTTAGAGGCAACTTCTGCATTTTTGGATGTGATATTATCCAAAGAAGATGCTACTCTTGAAGTAGTTGAGGGCTCAACAATTAAAAATGCAGTTGTAAAGACTAACGAAGAAATTGTAGAGGAGGTTTTTGCACGGCTTGGACTTTCTTTTTCAAAGGAAGGAACGAGATATATAAGGGATATTGTTTTATATTATTTGGTAAACAAAGATAAAATGGTAAATATCAAAGTAGACGTACATCCGATTCTTTTTGAGAAGTATAATGTTGGATATGAAAAGCTTAGGGCTTGTATGAGAGAGGCAATAAAGTTTGCGATGGTAAAACCGACACCTCTTACAAAGAATCTTTTTGAAGACAGCATCAAGAGAAATAAAACAGTTCCGGCTAAAGAATTTATTGTGAAGGTACTTGACTTTTGCAAGTACTATGCAATCTCCCTAGAAAAGTGACTGATTTTACTAAAATTGCTGGCTAATTAGTACAGTTCTAGTAAACAATCGAAAAAACGAGGCATTCTATATGAAAAAGTATAGAATGTCTCGTTTTGTGCCAATCTTTTGGACTAATTAAATATGGGGTTACTAGCTAAAGAGAGTAAAACTATTATCTTGTAACCTTTACTCTATAAAAAATTGTATAAATATTGAAAAAATGGAAAATTTAATATATAATTGCACAAAGCTTAAAAAGAACATAAAAAATTTAAAAGTAAAGGATATAAGAATGTTAATTACTTTAATTATTTTACTAATTTTATTTATAATTACTGGAGTTATTTCAGGCAACTTTTTGTTTAATCTTGCATTAAATCCCAAATCTTCTAAATCCATTTTTCTAAATAGAACTATTGACGAAGATGAAATAATTCTAAGAGAAAAAAATACTGATTGGATAAATAAAAATGCAGAAGAAGTATGTATTTTTAACAAAAAAATAAAATTGTGTGGATATGAAATACAAAATAAAAAAGAAAGTAAAGTATGGGTCATAGGAGCACATGGCTATACAGAAACAGCATGCTCAATGGTAGGAGTAGCCAAACAGTTTTTAAATTATGGGTATAATGTTTTACTTCCAGACTTGAGAGCGCACGGAAAGAGTGAAGGAAAATATATTGGAATGGGATGGCTAGATAGACTAGACCTAGTAAAATGGATTAACTATCTTATAGAAAAATATGGTCACATTAAAATAATACTTTATGGAATTTCTATGGGAGCTGCTACGGTAATGATGGCTAGTGGAGAAAATTTGCCAAGTAATGTAAGAGTTGTAATTGAAGATTGTGGATATACATCCGTATGGGAAGAATTTACAGACAAGTTAAAAACCATTTTTCACATACCAGCATTTCCTGCAATGTATAATGCAAACTTTATAATAAAAATAAGAGCAGGCTTCTCTCTAAAAAAAGCATCGTGTGTTAAGCAGTTAAAAAAGTGCAAAATACCAACTTTATTTATACACGGAGATAAAGATAAGTTTGTGCCATTTTATATGTTAGATAAACTTTATGCAATAGCAAAATGCCCAAAAGAAAAGCTTGTTATAAAAAATGCTGGGCATACAGAAGCACAGGCGATAGAGCCACAAAAGTATTGGCACACAGTTAGAAAGTTTATTAAAAGGTATATATAATGCAAGATTTTAAATCAAGGAGGTATTTTTAGAATGCAAAAATTAGATTATGCAATTTTATTTGCTACAAAAGCACACGATGGGCAAAGGAGAAAAACAGATAATGTAGATATGATATTCCATCCATTTACTGTTGGAATGTTGTTACAAAGGGTAGGAGCAGATGATGATACAGTAATAGCTGGAATTTTACACGATGTTGTAGAAGATACAAAGTATACATTAGATGACATTGAAAATATATTTGGAAAAAATGTAAGGAATATTGTAGATGAGGTTACCGAGGATAAATCTCTCGAATGGAAAAAGAGAAAAGAAGAAGCTATAGAAAAAGTAAGAAACGCAAGTTTACAGGGAAAAATGGTCGAATGTGCAGACAAAATTAACAATCTAGAATCATTATATGATTTACTTCAAGAAAAAGGAGCAGAGGTATGGAAAAACTTTAATAAACCATATTCTGAACAAAAATGGTATTATACAGAAATGTATCAGGCAGTGGTAGATAACGCAGAAAATAACCAGTTTTTTGAAAGATACAAAAAAATACTAAATAAGGTATTTGAAATGTAGAAATTTAATAGATGATTACAAACGAATTAAATTTAGCTAAGAGGCTTTATTCGAAAGTATTTATATTACTGAGATAACAGAATGAAAAACAATAAAATTTTTGAGATTAAATATATTTATTTATAAAATAGCAAGGAGAGAATAAAAAATGATCACTATTTCTAAAGATTTGATGGAACAAAAAATAGAGAAAATTAGTAGTAATATGCATAAAATAAAAGAGAAATTAACTCCAGATACACCACCAATTTTTGTAGAACTACTTGGTACACCTAAAAGTGGAAAAACAACATTATTAAAGAATTTAAGAGGACTTTTTAGTAACAACGATATTGAAATTTTTACTAGAAGGGAAACGGCAGAGTATAATCCAGTGGCAAAAGACGCGAGAGAATACAATCTATGGATGGTACTAGAATTATTTAGGAATTTATCAGAAGATATTTCAAATAAACAAGGTAAAATTGTAATTTATGACAGAGGTATTTTGGACAGATTAACTTGGCTAGAAAGAGCAGTTGAAACAGGGGAAATGTCCAAAGCAGAGATTGATAAAATTAGAGCATTGTATGAACTAGAAGCAATAAAAAATGGATATAGGCCAATAACATTAGGCTTTATAACTACACCAGAATTAAGTGTACAAAGGAAAGGACAACCCGGAAGAGCAGTAAATGTAGAAAATTTAACTGCATACAATAGAATTCTGCTAAGTGCACAAAATGAAATAGAAAAAAATTCGTTTACAAATAGTCTAACAAGAACAGATACATATCAAGGTAGACTAGAGGAATTTATATTAGATATATCTTCTCAGTTGACGGACGAAATAATAAATAGCCTAGAAATAGGAAAAAACAAGCAAGTTAAAAGTGTAAAGGAAAGTATAGGAGAAGCTAGATAGAAATAAAAAACAACAGAAAAGGAATGATAAGAATGAAAACAGGAAAATTATTTGTAATAGATGGAACAGATGGAAGTGGAAAACAAACTCAGCTTCAAAAGTTAAAAGAAAGATTTACAAAAGAAGGAATTGAATATAAAGCAGTAAGTTTTCCAAATTATGATAGCCCATCATCAAGTTTAGTAAAAATGTATTTAGCAGGAGAATTTGGAACAGACTCACAAGCAATAAGCCCATACATAGCATCTACTTTTTTTGCAGTAGATAGATATGCAACATTTAAGAAAGATTATGAAGAATACTATAATAATGGTGGAATAATATTAGCAGATAGATATACAACCTCAAATATGGTGCATCAGGCAGGAAAAATAAAAGATGATAATGAAAGAGCAAAATTTTTAGACTGGTTATGGAATTTTGAGTTTGGATTATATGGACTACCAGTACCTACTAAAGTTATATTTTTAAATATGCCAACAGAATATGCACAAAAACTAATGAAAAATAGGGAAAATAAAATAACACACGAAGATAAAAAGGATATACACGAAAATAATACAGAGCATTTAAAGGCAGCCTATACAGAGGCGTGTAAATTAGTGAAAAAGTATGACTGGTGCGAAATACATTGTGTAGAAAATGACAGAATAAAAACTATTGAAGAAATACATGAAGAAGTGTTTAATACAGTGAAAAAGTATATCTAACTTAAAGTATAAAAAATGCAAGAAAGGAGATTATAAAATGGGAAGAAGTAGCGGTGGTGGAGGACGTTCTTCGGGAGGCTTTGGAGGTGGCCGTTCATCTGGTGGATTCTCAGGAGGAGGACGATCTTCAAGAGGAGGTTTCTCTGGTGGAGGATTTGGACATAGAAGCTCAGGTTCTTCATTTGGATTCTACCATAGACCTATGTATGGTGGCTGGGGGCCACGATACTACGGGAATGGTTGTGGCTGTGGTGGAGGAATAACTACAATTTTAATTTTATTCATATTACTATTGTTTTTGGACATTCCTAGTGGTTGTGTAATATTAGGATGTGCACCAGGGTGTATATCTGGGGATTCGGGGGATTATACTCAAACTGAATACACAAGTTCAACAAAGAGAGAACCTTTAGAAGGAGTTGTATCAAAAACAGATTGGTATGAAGACCAATTAGGCTGGATAAGTAGTGAGAATGTACTAATTGAAGGTTTAGAAGACTTTTATAAACAAACGGGAATTCAACCATATGTATTATTAGTAAAATATTCAGAAGATTTATGGAACGATGGCAACCTTGCCCCAACCCTAGCAGATGAATACTTAGAGCAAGTATATGAAGAAAAATTCTCAGACGAAGGACACTTTATATTTGCATACTTCCAATGTGCAAATGACTCAAAACAAGAAATGGAAGGAGAATTTAGATATCTAGGGGGATATAGCACAGACACAATTATGGATAATGAAGCAATAAGAATTTTGTGGGGCTATTTTGAAAATAACTATTACAACACATCTCTAACTACAGAAGAAATGATATCAAATACTTTCTCGCAAACTGCAGATAGTATAATGCAAAACTCAGAAAAAAATCAATCTAAAGCACCAATGATAATATCTATAATACTTATTTCAATTTTAGTTATTGTATTTATATTTGCATTAGTAAAAAACAAAGTAAATAAAAACAAAGGAAATACAGGAAAACCACCAGATATAATAATTGAAAATAATGATAATAGCAAAAATTAATAAAAATATAAAAGAAAAACGAGTAGAAAGTATAAGCGACAAATTGGATAGTATAAATTAACCAAAATAGATAAAAAAGAAAACTATGATGAACCTACCAGAAGAGTAGCTAAAAATCAAGTTTTCTTTTTTTGCTTAATTATGTAAAGCAATTTACAATTTAAGCCCGTCCCCAATTGTAAATAAACACTTGTAATTACAAAAAAAAGTATGTATAATAGTAAGGAATGTTTACGAGAAGATAGTAGCAAAATTTAATTCTTTTTCAACTAGATTTGAGCCTAAAGAAAGGAAAGTGATTGAAAATGGCAGATGTAAGTAAAGAAGAATTATTGCATATTGCAAATTTAGCAGACTTAAATATTAAAGAAGATGAAATAGATAATTACTTAAAAAATCTTCAAGATATATTAAACTTTGCAAATATAGTAAATAATGCAAACACAGATGGATTAGGAGAAACAATAGGTGAAAATGACCAATGTAACGTGTTTAGAAAAGATGAAGTAGAAGAGTTTAAAGATAATGAACTTTTGCTAGCAAATGCAAAAGAGCAAGAAAGAAATATGTTTAAGATACCTAAGGTAATACAATAGGAAGAGGTTTCTAACCAGATTTTAATACTTAGAGAAAGGAATGGTTATAAAATGGACATTACAAATTTAACAGTACATGAGCTTCAGGAAAAATTAGAGAAAAAAGAATTAACCAGCGAAGAAATTGTACAAGCATACATAGATAGAATAAATGATAAAGAAAAAGACGTAAAAGCATTTGTTACCACATTATGCGATGAGGCTTTAAAAGAAGCAAAAGAGATAGACGAGAAGAGAAAAAAAGGAGAAAAATTATCTAGCTTAGCAGGTATTCCTATAGGAATAAAAGACAATATGTGTACAAAAGGTGCAAAAACTACTTGCAGTTCTAGAATGTTAGAAAACTTTGTTGCACCATACAATGCTACTGTAGTAGAAAAACTAAATGAAGAAAATGTAATAGATTTAGGAAAATTAAATATGGACGAGTTTGCAATGGGAGCATCAACAGAGTATTCATACTTTAAGAAAACTTGTAATCCATGGAATTTAAGAACAGTACCAGGAGGTTCATCAGGAGGAAGTGCAGCAGCAGTTGCAGCAAATTTAGTACCATGGGCACTTGGAAGCGATACAGGAGGCTCAATTCGTCAACCATCGTCTTTTTGTGGAGTTGTTGGTTTAAAACCAACTTATGGTCTAGTATCAAGATATGGACTAGTTGCATTCGCATCATCACTTGACCAAATAGGACCTATTACAAAAGATGTAAGGGACTCTGCAATATTATTAAACATAATAGCAGGACATGATGAAAGAGACACAACTTCATACAATATGCCAAAAAAGGACTACACAAAAGCATTAAAAAATGATGTTAAAGGGCTAAAAATAGGTATTCCAAAAGAATACTTTGGAGAAGGTATAAACGAAGAAGTTAAAGCAAAATTAGAAGAGGCAATAGAAACTTACAAAAAGTTAGGAGCCGAAGTCGAAGAATTTTCATTAGACATTGCTCAGTATGCCTTAGCAACTTACTATATAATAGCGTGTGCAGAAGCAAGCTCAAACTTAGGAAGATTTGATGGAATAAGATACGGATATAGAACAGAGAACTATACAAATTTAAAAGAATTGTATAAAAATTCAAGAAGTGAAGGATTTGGACCAGAGGTAAAAAGAAGAATTATACTAGGTACGTATGTATTATCTTCTGGATACTATGATGCATATTACAAAAAAGCACAACAAGTTCGTACTCTAGTAAAGAAAGAATTTGACAAAGCATTTGAAAAATATGATGTACTATTAACACCAACTTCACCAACAGTAGCATTTGAAATGGGAACAAGGTCAGAAAATCCACTAGAAATGTACTTAGCAGATATTTGTACAGTATCTGTAAATATAGCAGGACTTCCTGGAATTTCAATCCCTTGTGGAGTAAATGGGGATAATATGCCTATAGGAATGCAGTTAATTGGAAATAAATTTGAGGAAGAAAAAATACTAAATGCAGCATATACATTTGAGCAGGAATACAAGTTTAGAGAGAAATATCAGCCAGAGATGTGTAAAGAATAGTAAGCTAAATTATAAAAATAGTTTAGCAACATATAAAGTTTTATCATATAAGTCTATATACAGAAAAGTTTTTAGCATATAAATAATTAAAAATAAAAGAACAAAAGTAAAGGAAGAAAATAATTATGGGAGATGACTATAAATTTACAGAAAGTCAGAAGACCGAAATATATAATAAATATTTAAAACCATTAAAACTAAAAATTTCACAGATAATTTTGTATGACACTAAAGGTGCAGTAGAATTTTTACAGAAATATAATGAGTTAATAGAAAATACACCTGACGCAGAACTAATGGATAAAATTACAGAATTAGAAATGCAATTAACTAGCTATGAAAAGGGTGAAGGTAAGCAAAAAAGCTTTAATGAGAAGAGAAAAATAATTATTGGACAAATAGAAGAACTAGAGCAAACAAGTGAAAAACTTAGTTTTGAAGATTTTGAACAAGAAGTAGCAAATTTAATGGCAAGATATAGAGAAAATCTAAAAAACTATGAGTTTGATGATAGAGACGCTATAGAAGAAAAACTTTACCAAGTAAAAGCAAAGCTAATAATGAGGCAAGTTAAGGAACAATACCCAGAAAGAATTGAACTTTCGCCAGAGGACGAAATGGGCTTAATGGTATATATTAGCAAAGAACTAAATAGATTAGGTCAAAATAAAAATCCTAAAGCACAAAGTTATGTCGAAAGAGTAAAGTACAATATAATGGGTGGAATGGAAGCACTACATAATAGTGAAACTTGGAAATTGCTTAGTTATGCACAAAGAGAAAATTTTATTGGAGAAGAGCAGAAAGCACAAAAAATAGCTGGAACATCTGTAACTCCACAAACAAATGCATTAGCTGTAGTGAAAAACACAAATAGAGGAAACTTTTTACAAACTATTTCTAGAATGTTTAGTAAAGAGCCGAAATTACCTTTACAAGTAAGTGACTTAAAAAAGATAAATATTGACTGGTTAGCACAATATATACCACAGGAAATGGCAGAGGATTTGGAAAATAAACAATTACAGGAGGAAGGAAAGAACCAAGAAAAACGTTATGTTCCAGATGGTAAAAAAGTAATTTATGAAGTAATGGATTCACTTCAGGGTTATGAAATGATAAAAGGAATAATATGGGATTCTCAAGCTAAGACATTTAAACAATATGATGGAATAAATACTTATATTGATGAAAAGGGACATGAAAAGATACAGGAATGTTCTAATGATAAATATGATAGTTACTGGATTAGTATAAAATTAAAAAATAATGATTTAGTAGCTGAATATCCTACCGTGAAAGAAGAATTTCAAGAATATATAGTATATGCAGATTTCCTTGACAATGTGTTTAAAACTAATTTTAAACAAGAGGTATTACAAATTATAGAAAGAGACGTTATTGAAAGTAGTATGAGGACTAAACAATTGGAAGATGCACCACAAAAATATTCGAGAAAAGTTTATAAAGAATTAGTTAAGAGCTATAAAAAATTGCTACAACAATATAAAAGTACTAGAGCTGATTTCTTAGCTGATGAACATGAAAGAAGAGAAAATTTTTATAAAGAGCAGGAAGAAAATCGAGACCGTCAAATGGAAAATGAGTCATCAAAAACACCGGAACAAAGTTTTAGGCAAAGTATTGTGGTAGATTCCGAAAAAGTTATAAATGTACAAGGAAGAAGTGAAATTAAAGTTATACATCCAGAACTAGGGCAAAGTACAACAAGTAGGGCAAAGAAAGATGGAAAAAAATCGGAAGAAAAAGAAATGGAGTAAAGTATCCACAAGATTAAAAGTATAGGAACCTAAGAAAATAGTGAAATTAAAAGTGTAAAAAGCATAACAAATTGTAAAGCAAATAATTGCTATAAAAAGGAGGACAAGCAATGGTAAACACAGATTATGAAGCAGTAATGGGCTTAGAGGTTCATGCAGAACTTGCAACTAAGACAAAAATATTTTGTAGTTGCTCTACAAAATTTGGAGCAGAGCCAAACACACAAGTGTGCCCAATATGTATGGCAATGCCAGGAACATTACCAGTATTAAATGAAAAAGTAGTGGAGTATGCTGTAAAAGCAGGTTTGGCTACAAATTGTACAATATCAAAAGATAGTAAGAATGATAGAAAAAATTATTTTTATCCAGATACACCAAGAGCATACCAGATATCACAATATGATAAACCACTTTGTGAACATGGATATATAGAAATAGAAGATGATGAAGGAAACCCTAAAAAAATAGGAATTACAAGAATTCACATCGAAGATGATGCAGGAAAGCTAAATCACAATGAATTTGGTGGAGGAAGCCTAGTGGACTTAAACAGAGCAGGTGTACCACTTATAGAAATAGTTTCTGAGCCAGATTTAAGAACGGCTGGAGAAGTTGATAGATACTTGAAAAAATTAAAATCAATACTTGAATATATAGAAGTATCAGACTGCAAAATGCAAGAGGGTTCTTTTAGAGCAGATGTTAACGTTTCTGTACGTAAAAAAGGAGAAACAAAATTTGGCACAAGAACAGAAACAAAAAATATGAGTTCATTTAGAGCAATTACAAGAGAAATAGAATATGAAACAAATAGACAGATAGAAGTATTAGAAAATGGTGGTAAGGTAGAACAGGAAACACTAAGATGGGACGAGGTTTCAGGTAAAACATTTTCTATGAGAAATAAAGAAGATGCACAAGACTACAGATATTTCCCAGAGCCAGACTTAGTAGCAATTAGATTATCTGATGAATATATAGAAAATATAAGAAAGAACTTGCCAGAAATGCCAGAAAGCAGAAAAGCTAGATATATGAGCGAATTTAAGCTATCTGAAAAAGATGCAAGACTTTTAACTGTTTCTAAATATTTATCAAATATGTTTGAAGAGGCAGAAAAAATATGTGGCAATGCAAAAGCAGTAGCAAACTGGTTACTTTCAGATGTATCAAGAATATTGAATGAAAAGGAAGAAGAGCCAGATGCAATTCCATTTAAAGCAGAACACTTAGCAAAATTAGTTGAGTTAATAGATAAAGGAACAATCAGTTCTGCAATAGGAAAGAAAGTTGTAGAAGAATTGTTTGAAAATCCAAAAGACCCAGAAGAAATAATAAAAGAAAAGGGTTGGCTCCAAATATCTGACGAGGGTGCTATAAAAGAAGTAGTAGATAAAATTATAGCAAATAATCCTCAATCAGTAGCAGACTATAAAGCAGGAAAAGATAGAGCACTAGGATTTTTAGTAGGACAAGCAATGAAAGAGACAAAGGGAAAAGCAAATCCTCAAATGCTAAATAAGATGTTTTTGGAGATATTGAGTAAATAATAAAAGAATTTATAGTATAATTAAGATAGGCAGTATATATATAATTTATTTATGTTTTCGACCCCCAACATCGAACAAGTTGTAAGAACTTCGCAAAATGCTCAGTCTAACAACTTGTACTTTGTTGGTTCCCACCTTAAGCACTCCAACATAAATAAATTATATATATACTGCCTATCTTTTATTTTAATACAATTTCACTATAAATTATTTTCAAATGTCAATTTTTGTCGAACTTTGACATACGATTTTGCTTGCAAAATCACATAATCTGTGCTTTAATATATATTGTAATTGCATCAAATGCTAATTTTAAAAATTCTTAGAAAAAAATTTAATCTGATTTAATTGTAATCATATACTTTTATAAAAATCTATATCACCCCTATATATAAATATTAGTATATTCCTCTTGAATTAAAAAAGCATAAAATATTTTGAAAAATTGACATAAACTTATTGATAATAAAATATAAAGAGAAAGGAGTTTGCTTTTTGCATTGATGCAATTATAATTACATGAACATAAGCCTACAGAACTTGGACAAAGAGGTATACTCATTATTGTCCAAGTTTTGTATTTAATTCTATAAAAAAATAGCGGATATTCTTAAAAAACATACATACATTTTAAAATTTTATTAAGGCTTATCTTTTTTAATTGTATCTATACCAATAGTGCAAATGCACAAAAAAGCAATATAAAATAGACTTGTTCTAAATAGGCTCATTCCTATGTAAAATAAATCAAAATTATGTATAGAGTGATATAAACTTAAAATAAAAGTGGAAATAAGTAAAAGTACAAAACAAATTTTTAATCCTGTATATAAAACTTTAAGAATAGAATTATTTATACCTTTAAGCTTGGATAATACAAGTTTCATAACATTATTCCTCCAACAAATAGATTTAAAATTCAAAAATACAAAATAATAAAATAAACAGCAATTTACTTTATGTTAACATATATAGTGCAAAAAATCAAAGGAAATATTATCCATAAAATTATAGATTATCAAACTGAAATTAAAACACAAAAAAATGGACAAAGGGAAGAAAATTCCTTTGTCCATAATAAAAAACTGTGCACAATTTTTTATTACATAGTAAAAATCTATGCATTCATAGCATTTAATTTTTTAGCTAAGTTAGATTTCTTTCTAGCAGCTGTATTTTTAACTATAACACCTTTTGTACAAGCTTGATCTATTTTCTTTGTTGCTACTGAAAATAATTTTGTAGCTTCTTCAACATTATTATTTGATACAGCTTCTTCAAATCTTTTTACAGCTGTTTTATATTCTGATTTAATCATGTTATTTCTTAAAGTTTTCTTTTCAATAACATTAACTCTTTTTATAGCTGATTTTATATTTGGCATATTTTGCACCTCCCTTTAAGCAAAGTAAAATATAACGTATATTATTGTATCACGAAAATGGCTATTTGGCAAGACTTTTGCTAAAATAATTTACTTTTTACTAGTTATGACTTGCAAAATTGACAAATACAATATATAATATAATCACATTACTAAAGAACAACAATAATTGGAAGGAGAGATTGTTATGAATATTAAAATAACAAGCAAAGAATTAGAAGCTACAGAAGCAATAAAGGATTATATTGAAAAAAAATCAGAAAGATTAGTAAAATATTTCGGTGAGGAATTTGATGTTTATGCAACAATAAAAACAGAAGGAAATAATAAAGTTGCAGAAATGAGCATTAAAGCAGATACAGAAGACTTTAGATCAGTAACAGCACATAAAGACTTATATGCTGCTATAGATAAAGATATTGATATATTAGAAGGTCAAGTAAGAAAAATGAAAACAAAAAAAGACAAACAAAATATGACTGAATCTATAAGAGCAAAACAAGCAGTAAATGCAGAAGATACAGAGGTAACAAACGAAATAGTAAAAGTTTTATATTATGATATAAAACCTATGACACCAGAAGATGCAAAATTAAAACTTCAAGAACAACCACAAAATAGATTTTTAACATTTATAGACGTAGATACAGGAAAAACAAATGTAATTTACAGATTAAAAGATAATAAAAACTTTGGTTTAGTAGAGCCAGAAGGCTAGCAGAGAAGGACTTGCAAGAAATGCAAGTCCTTTTTTCGGAATAAGAATACAAAATAACAAGTAAAGATTTCGAGTTTTGTAATTCTAAAATCTATTATATTTGCTAATAAAAACCAGACACGGTAGCAATCAAAAATTGCAGCCTAAGTACCCCAAAACATTGTTGTCTAAGACAATAAAAGAAACCTTTTTAAAAATAAATTCTAAAAAGATTTCTTCTTTACGTGAATAAGTAAAATATATAAGTATACTAAAATGTAATAAACTAATATTTTTTACTAATATAAATCATCACGCAATAACTATTTCATTTGGCTTTCAGCTTGTTGTATTAACTTTCTAACCATTTGTCCACCTATTTTACCTGCATCTCTAGCTGATATATCTCCATTATAACCTTGTTTTAAGTTAACACCAACTTCTGAAGCTACCTCGTATTTGAATTTGTCTAAAGCTTCTCTAGCTTCTGGAACAACTTTTGAATTGCTGTTTGAATATGCCATTATCATTCACCTCCTAGAATGTGATAATTTTATTTTGTACATCTGAAAAAGTATAAGTACTTTTTCATTAAGTATGATGTGCAATATTCTTTAAAATAAACTGGAAATTTTTGAGAAAAATATTGATTAGAAAAAATTAAATGGTATAATATTATTTCAAATGCAAAAGATAAAAATAAATTAAAATTTTTATGTGTTAGCAAAAGCCGTAATTTCAAGCTATGTAAAATACAAATGTATAACAAGGAAAGGAGATATATTATAATAATTATAATATAGATAAAAAATATGTATAAGCTAATAGCAATAGATTTAGATGGAACACTTCTAAATTCTTATGGTTTAATATCAGAAGAAAATAAAAAAGCAATAAAAAAAGCACAAGAAGAAGGGGCAAATGTAGTATTATCCTCTGGAAGGTCTACAAGTTCTGTAAAAAATTTAGCAGAGGAATTAGGTGGAAATAAATATATAATTTGTGGTAATGGTTCTTTAATATATGATTTGCAAAAAGAAGCAATAATATACGATAAATTCATAGATAAAAATAAAGTATTACAAATTATACAAATATGTGAGCAAAATAGTATTTACTATAACATATACACAGAAAATATGGTTATAGCAAAAACATTGGACAATAATGTATTATTCTATCATCAAGAAAATGCAAATAAACCGGATGCAAAAAAAACAAAAATAAATTTAGTTCAAAATATATATGAATATGTAAGTAATTTGCAAGATAGCAATATTTTAAAATTTACAATCAGTGATAAAAGTAGTATCATATTTAATAGTATTATAAAAAAATTGAGAAATATAAAAAATATAGATGTATTAGATGTAGCGCATATGTCTAGAAAAATAATAAAATCTGGGACAGAAGAAGTATCACTCGAATATTATTACACAGAAATAACAAGCGAGAGTGTAGATAAATGGAATGCAATTAAGTGGCTTGCAGAACAATTACAAATAAATAAAGAAGATATAATGGCAATAGGAGACAACATAAATGACAAAATGATGATAGAAAATGCAGGAATGGGTGTAGCAATGGGTAATAGTGATCCAGCTGTAAAAGAAGTGGCTGATAAAGTAGTAGCAAACAACAACGAAAACGGAGTAGCAGAAGCAATAATGGCACTTTAGTGCCTGTCACAAAAGTGCCATTTGACACTTTTGGGGACAGGTCTGAATGAGACAAAGGTGTCATCTTTAGGGACAGGTCCTTTTGCGACAAACGTGTCGGGTTTGGGGACAGACCTGAATGAATATTTTTTTGAAAATTACACAAACTATAATAAGCCAAAACTTATTTAGGAGGTGTATTTTTTTATGCTAAATGATTCGTATGCAAAAAGTGAAAATAATAGAAATGAGATTAAAGAGAATAATGCTAATACAACAAATAAAACTTTACAGGAAAGTGAATTAACAAAAAATATTGAGAAAAATGAAGAAATGGAGGATGTTACAAAATATGGCGAATTTATTTCTTCATATTTCGCTTGGCTTACACCAGAAAGACAAAAGAAAAGAGCAAAAGAAATAGATGAGATGACGAAATGATTCAATTCTTATTTCAAAAAGATAGACAAAAATTGCCTCAAGATAGGAATTTATCTTGAGGATTTTAAATAGCTAAGATAAAAAATAAAATTTTCAAAAAAACTATTGACATTACAAAAAACGGTAGTATAATATTATTGTAGGTCAAAGAAAGTCAAAGTCAAAAAACAAAGAATGCAAAATAAAATACGCGAAAACAAAGAACCATAAAAGGCCTAAACAAAAGACATATTTAAGCAAACAAGGAAGTGATTAGATGAGAATGTCAGATATGATAGAGGAATTTATAAAAGAACTTTTTGATGATGACGACTATATAGAAATACAAAGAAACGATTTAGCAGAGCATTTTAATTGTGTGCCATCGCAAATAAATTATGTTATATCAACAAGATTTAAGCCATCTCAGGGCTACTATGTGGAAAGCAAAAGAGGTGGCGGAGGTCATATAAGCATTAGAAAAATAAATACTACAAAAAGTAATTATTTAATGCATACAATATCAAGCATTGGAGACAAACTTACTTCACAGGAGGTTGATATATTTTTAAGTAATTTTCTATCATATGGTGTTGTAACAGAAAAAGAAGCAAAGCTTTTAAAGGTGGCAACAAGCGACAATGTATTAAATGTACCACAAAATACAAAAGACGAACTACGAGCACGAATCTTTAAAAATATGCTTATAAATTTAGTTGAAGATTAATGCAGGTCAAAAGTTAAATTTATAATAACAAAAGAAAATGTTTAACATATATAAAATAAAGAAATATAAAAGAATATATTTTAGATAGGAGTTGATTTTTATGATGTGTCAAAATTGTGGAAAAAATGAAGTAACTTTTAAATATACTCAGGTTATAAATGGTGTAAAAAAGGAGTTAAATCTTTGCGATAATTGCGCAAGAGAATTAGGATTTAAAGATATAAATTTTAATATGCCAATTAGTTTTTCTAGCTTTTTAAGTGATTTCTTTAACGATTATAGTGACAACTTATTACCAAGCTTTATGGGAAACCAAGCAAAAGAGTGCAGTGGCTGTGGTACTACATTTGATGATTTTATAAATAGTGGAGAGTTTGGTTGCAGTGAATGTTATAACATATTTAAAGATAGAATTTCTCCAATCTTAAAGAATTTGCAGGGGGCAAATAGACACATTGGAAGAGGCTATAGAGAGATTGCACCAAGTGCAGACAATGAAGAAAAAGCTAGCAAAAATGTAGAAAAGAAAGAAAAAAAGGAATCAAAACTAGAAAAATTGCAAAAGGATTTACAAAAAGCAATAAAAGATGAAAGGTATGAAGATGCTGCTAAAATCCGTGACGAGATAAAAGCAATAGAAACTACTAAAGCATCTAAAACTAAGAAAAACGAAAATAAAGAAAATAAGAAAGAAGAATAATTTCTAAGATTAAGACTAAAAAGTATTAGCCAAAATCTACTTAATAAAAGAGGCTAAAGGTTGGAAAAAAATATTTTTTACCAGGTTTAAGCCTTGAGAAAGGAATGAGAATAAAATGGCAAATTGGTATTTACAAAATGGAAAAGAATCAGATGTTGTAGTAAGTTCAAGAGTTAGGCTATCTAGAAATCTAAATGGGTTTAATTTCCTAAATAGATGTTCTAAAGAAAAGCAAGAAGAAATTTTAGAAAAAATAAAGGAAATTGTACCAAGTTTAGGATATGGCCTTAAATTTATAAAATTAGATGACTTAGACGAAGTTACTAAACTTAGCTTAGTTGAAAAAAATTTAATAAGTCCAGAATTTACAGTAAAAAATAAAAACGTGAAAGCAATTATAATAAATGACGAAGAGAACATCAGCATTATGCTAAATGAAGATGACCATATAAAAATACAAGTATTTAGCGCAGGTCAAGAATTAGATAACCTAATGAGTTTAATAGTTGAAATTGATGAAAAACTAGGTGAAATGGTTGAATATGCATATAACAAAAACTTTGGATATTTAACAGCATCACCAGTAGATACTGGTACAGGAATGAAAGCATCTGTAATAGTACATTTGCCAGCACTAACACTTACAGGAAACTTATCGAAAGTCCTAAGAATAGTTAACAACTTTGGACTCAGCATTAAAGGAGTATATGGTGAGGGCTCACAAAATTATGGAGACTTGTATCAAATATCAAACAATCAAACAATAGGAATAACAGAAAAAGAAATAATTGCAAATGTAAAAAATATTACAGAGAAAATAATAGAGCAAGAAAGAACTGCCAGAAAGTACTTATGCAAAAACGAGTTAGAATTACGAGACATTGTATATAGAGCATTCGGTGTACTTACATTCGCAAGCAAACTAGGAACAGAAGAATGTAGAAAACTTTTATCAGAAGTAAAAATAGGAGTGGACCTAGGAATACTTAACGAAATAGATGATGGCAAAGTAAGAAAACTAGAACTATATACTAAACCGGGCAACTTGCAGAAGTACGTAGGCAAAACATTAGACGGCTATGAAAGAGAAATAAAAAGAGCAGAAATAGTGAAACAAATAGTAAAATAAAATTTGCAAAAGGGGACGGGCCTAAATTGTAAAAGAGGTTACATAACACACAAAACTAAGGTGAATAATATAAAATATGCAAAATTTAAAAAATATATGTGCGTGAAAAAGTAGCCTGTCTCTAAGAAAATTTGAAAAAATTTACAATTTAAGCCCGTCCCCTTTTGCAAAAAAAGGAGTGTGAAAAATTATGATGTATAAATTTACTGCTAGAGCTGAAAAAGCAATAGAAATAGCAAATGATATAGCAATGGAGTTAGGACATAAATATATTGGAACAGAACATATACTTTATGGCTTGTGCAAAGAGGGCACAGGAATAGCAAGCAAAGTGTTGGAAAACCAAAACATAACAGATGAAGATATTTTGCAAGAAATAGAAATGCTTATTGGCACAGGTGAAGC